>JAVBPQ010000174.1:0-15096 GCA_031549525.1 Clostridiaceae bacterium
TCTAGATGTAAAAATTGCAACTGTGATAAATTTGATGTTGAGAATAAGGATTTTAATATTAATATTCTTTAATAATGTAATAGTTTACTTAAATAAGCACATGTCTTTTAGGTGTGTGCTATTTTATTTAAGTAATAATAAATGATATAATAGAAACGTTGTTTTATTTATAAAGAATCTTTAAATAGAAATATTTTGTAGAATACGAGGTTATGCTATGTTTTCTAAAGTATCCATTAAACGTTTTTTTATTTTATATTCTATAATGACATTGCTCTTTAATCTAGCTCATCCTATAACTCCAGCATTTTTTATAAGCATTAAAATGCCTGACTATATGTTTGGACTAGCTTTTGCAGCTATGGCTACGTCAAATTTCATATTCTGTCCTTTTTGGGGAAAATTAAGTGATAGCATAGGAAGGATAAAGATAATATCCATAGCTTTTTTTGGTTATGCTCTTGGGCAGTTTTGTTTTATGCACTCAAATTCTGTTATGACGGTTATTTTATCAAGGTTATTATCTGGAATATTTGCATCAGGGTATATGGTGGCTTCTATGGCTTATTTAGCTGATATAACAGATGATGATAACAGAGGAAAATACACTGTTTACTATGTAGCTTTTATGTCCGTAAGCTCTTCATTAGGATATCTCGTAGGTGGGCTGATAGGAGATATTTCAATAGGTTTAACTTTTTTTACTCAAGTTATTTCTCTAGTAATTGGAGGTCTTATATTTCCTATGTTTTTAAAGGATGCTCTTAAAAAGAATGTATTCAACCTTAAGGAGATCATAACTTCTGCAAACCCCTTTATAGCATTTGCACAAGCAAAGAGGATGATGAATATGCCATTTTTAATATTTTTAATAACCATATTTTTAGCTACCTTTGCTACGAATGACTATGAAAATGCTTTAAATTATTATATAAGGCAAGTATTATTATTTCCATCTTCTTATAATGGGATATTAAAGGCTGCAATGGGACTTATAGGTCTTCTTGCAAATTTTACTATAAATCAATGGATTGTAAGGCATGCAGATGGTCGCAAGTCCATAATAGCAGTGCTTTCGATGTGTGGTATATTCCTTATATTTGTAAGCTATGTTCAAGGGATTGCTTTATTTATAGTTTTTAATATAATATTTTATTGCTTTAATACCATGTATCAGCCTATACAGCAGTCTTTAATGACCCAGGGGCAAAGGGATGTTTCAAATGGAATTCTCTTTGGAATATTCAATTCCGCAAAATCCATGGGAATGATAGGAGGCTCTCTGTTTGCAGGATTTGTATATACTATAAATAATAAACTTCCTTTTATTTTTGGAGGAGTTGTATTTTTTATAAGTGCTCTATTATGCTTTTTAAATTATTTTCAGTATAAATCTGCAAAAATGCAAAGGAAAACATCCTGATTTATTAAAAACATATTTCAATTTTTATCATTAAGAGGTGGTTTTTATGAAAGAAAATTTAGAAACAAATTTACAAGAGGAGATTATTTCTTTGTTAGAAAATATTGCAAGCTTTGCAAAGGATCCATCTGGTGGGGTTACAAGGCTTGTTTATTCTAAGCAATGGGTTGATACTCAACATGCAATAAGAGAAATGATGAACAATAAAGGCTTAATAACCAGTTTTGATGCTGTAGGAAATTTATTTGGAAAGATTGAAGGAACTTGTTTTAAAGATGAGACCATATTGACTGGATCTCATGTAGATACGGTGAGGAATGGGGGTATATACGATGGTCAATTTGGAATTGTGGCTGGAATGCTTGCCATAGAGCTTCTTAATAAAAAATATGGACCTCCTCTTAGAAATATAGAAGTAGTTTCATTTTCTGAAGAAGAGGGGTCTAGATTTCCATATAGCTATTGGGGCAGTAAAAATTTAATTGGAATTGCAAAAAAAGCTGATGTAGAAAACATAGAGGATAAAGATGGAATAAAATTTGTATCTGCTATGAAGGAATCAGGATTTGATTTTGAAAAAGAAGATAAAAAAATAAGAGATGATTACAAAAATTTTGTTGAAGTACATATTGAACAGGGAAATGTATTAGAAAATGAGCACTTAGATTTAGGGATAGTAAATGCAATTGTTGGAATAAAAAGATTTACAGTTTGTGTTGCAGGTGTTGCTAATCATGCAGGTACAACCCCTATGAAATACCGCAAGGATGCATTTTATGCTACATCAAAAATGGTGACTAGCATAATTGAAAGGGCAAAAGAAAAAGGGGATCCATTAGTAGCTACTGTGGGTACCATTGACATTAAACCAAATACTGTGAATGTGATACCTGGGGAAGCAAAATTTAATTTTGACATTAGGCATACTGATAGCAATAGCCTTGAGGCATTTTCACATGAAGCTATTTGTATCATAGAAAAAATAGCTAAGGAAAATCATGTTGATGTAAAGATAGATATGTGGATGGATGTAGCACCCATTCCTATGGATGATGATTTGGTTAATAAATTACAAAATATTTGCATAAAATCAAATAAAAATTATAAAATAATGCACAGTGGTGCAGGTCATGATGCTCAAGTTATGGCAGAGGCTATTTCAACAGTTATGATATTTGTGCCAAGCAAAGAAGGTGTCAGCCATAGCCCTTATGAATACACAAGCCCAGAAAAACTTGAAGAAGGTATAGAGGTTTTGTGTAAAATTTTATACGAATTAGCGTATATTTAAGATTTTAACTATAGGGAATTATAATTTTTCTCTATAGTTTTAAATATTTTTTGAGAGGTTTATTTTATGCTCTATGCATCAAAGATTTGTAAATACTTAAATAGAATTTTAAAGTACAATAGCTTTTTAGAAGGGAAAGTCCATTCATGTTTTAATAGAGTATGCAATTTTGAATTTGAATGGTATCCGCTTATGTCTATTGTCATAGGAGAAAGACCTTTTAAACCAATGAGTACTTATATTGACACAAACTCTAAAAATTTATTTTCTAATTTTCAAATAGAAAAAGAAGATAGGGTGATCATCAAAAATAATAACTTTATCATTGAAGATAGAGGTTTTATAGTATCTATGAAACATGCAGAAATTCATGATTTTAATATTAATATAACAGAAAAAACTAAACCTATCTACGATGTAAAGGATTCTGTTTTAAAATTAGAAGGCTCTTTGATAAAGGGAAATCCCAGCGGGCTTTTGCCATTATTAAATGATGTGCAGTCTTATTTTAGAAAAAACGCAAAGATTAATTTTAAGGGTAATATATATAGTGAATTTTCAAGAAAATATTTAAATGGATTATTAGATGCTATGTTAGAAAATAATTATCAAAATATATCATTATATATTGATAAGATTATAGGGTGTGGCCCAGGTCTTACACCATCTTCAGATGATATGCTTTTAGGAATTGTAATGAGCTTATACTACTATAAAAAATTTGATAAGAATTTTTATATAGATGTAGCAAAGCTTGGAAAGATTATTCTAAAAGCTTCTTATGAGAAAACCACAAGGATTAGTTATGAGATTTTAAGATTTGGTACAAAAGGTATAGTGATAGAAGATATTCATATTTTAGCTAAATCTATTTTTTTTATCACTGGATTTAAAATAGAAGAAAAGGCTGAACTGCTTATGACGTATGGTGAAACATCAGGTACTGATATAATTTTAGGATTGTATATTGGATGCCTTTTAGTAATGGTCTGGAAATGATTTATCCACTTATCCCACATTTTAAATAATTTTTCCCCCTGTTTGGTGCTAGGAAATAATTCATAAGTATTTTATAATAATTCATAGTTTTAATTATATTTTAGGAGGTAAAAATGAATAGAACATTTTGGTTAAAAAACGTAACTTTAGAAACTGGTTTTGAAACTAAGGATGATATTGTAACGACTACAACAGCATTATTTAATATATTCATTCAAGATGGTATCATTACAAAAATAGTAAATAGTACTTGTAGTTTAGAACCTGGGGTAAAGATTTATGATGCTAAAGGACTTTTAATGGTGCCCCCATATACAGAAAAACATTCACATATCGATAAGACATATGTAGGGGAAGGATGGAGAGCTCCCATAGTTACAAAAAATATTTTAGATATTGTTACAAATGAAGCTGTCCTCTATCCTACATTTAAGACATCTATAGAGCACAGGGCTAAAAAGCTAATCGATATGTTTGTTCAAAATGGAAGCACAACTATAAGAACTCATGTTGATACAGTAAAAGGAACAAAGCTTAACCATTTAGAACAAGTCATCAATGCTTTAAACTCTTATGGTGATAAGATTCAATATGAAGTGATAGCTTTTCCACAACATGGTCTTTTATTGTCTGATTCTGCAAAACAATGTGAATATGCTCTTCAAAATGGTGCTACGCTTTTAGGTGGTGTGGACCCAGAGCTTATTGACAAAGATAGAGATAGGTCCTTAGAAAAAACTATGGAAATTGCAGTTAAGTACAATGTAGGAATCGATTATCATTTACATGAAGCTGGTGAATGTGGCTTTAAATCTTTTAAAAAGCTCTTATCTCTTGTTAAAGAAGCAAAATGGCAAAATCGTGTGGCTATAAGTCATGGATTTTTTTTGAGCGATTTGAATGAAGAGGAGGCTTTAGAAATTGCAAATGATCTAAAAGAAAATGGCATTACCCTTGTGACTCATGTTCCTTTAAAGAATATTCCTGACTTTATGTATTTTAGCAATAAAGGGGTAAACGTTGCCTTAGGGAGTGATTGCATAAATGATAGTTGGTGGCCTTATGGCACTGGAAATATATTAGAAAAGCTTGGTTGGTTTGGGCTTATTTTTGGAATAAAGAGAGAAAAGGATCTTGCAGGTGCACTAAAATTTATAACTAATAGTGTGACTCCTCTTGATAAAGATGGAAATAGAATTTGGCCAATGCCTCTTAATAAAGCTAATTTTTTATTAGTAGATGGGTCATGTACAGCTCATGTGGTAGGTAGAAGGCTTCCCAATAAATGTGTCGTTAATAATGGCATATTTGCTTATGGAGAGTTATAATTCGTTTCTTAATTATCACGCATTGATAAAATAGATAATCTTTCTTTAGTATATTTGTCCGATGAATATACTGAGTAAACATATTAGAATATTGTGAGGGGGAATGCATGTGAAATACGATTTAATTATAAAAAATGGTTATGTGGTAAAAGATGATAGAGTAGAAAAGCTTGACATAGGTGTTATTGGTGAAAAGATAGCATATTTAAAAAAAGATATGAATTATGATGCTTTAGAAATAATTGATGCAGAAGGGTTATATGTTTTTCCGGGGATTATAGATGCTCATGTGCATTTTGATGAACCTGGAAGGTCTGAGTGGGAAAGCATAGCTTGTGGAAGTGCTTCACTTTCTGCAGGTGGGGGCACTCTATTTTTTGATATGCCATTAAATTCATATCCAACTACATGTGATATTGAGACTTTTAATGATAAACTCGCTTTAGCAAAAAAAACATCTTATACTGATTTTGGAATATGGGGAGGACTTACACCAAAAAATCTAGATAATTTAGAGGAGCTTTGTGAAGCTGGTGTAATAGGATTTAAAGCGTTTGCTTGCTTTACAGGAGATTCTGGCCTTATGCGCAGTGATGATTATACTCTTTTAGAAGGCATGAGGAGGATAAAGAGGTTGAATCTTCCCCTCATGGTTCATTGTGAAAATGCTGAAATTACAAGGGATTTAACAGATCTTTTTATAAGGGAAAATAAGTTATCTCCAAAGGATTATTTTAATTCAAGACCTATTATTGCAGAGATAGAAAATATTTCAAAAATTATTTATTTTGCAGAAGAAACAGGGTGCAAAGTTATAATAGCTCATGTGAGCACTGAAAGAGGAGTAAATTTAATAAATGAAGCAAAGAAGAGAGGATTGGATATTTACTGTGAGTCTATAGGCCATTATCTTGCTTTTAATGAGGAAGATGTAGAGAGGATAGGCACACAGGCAAAATGCTCTCCTCCAATTAGAAATAAGGAAAATCAGATTAGACTGTGGGCTAAGATGCTCCTTGATGAGATTGATTTTATCTCATCTGACCATTCTCCTTGTGACCCAAAATTAAAAAAAGGAGAATTTTTAACAGCATGGAATGGTATAGCTTCATGTCAGTCCACATTACCTTTAATGTTGAGTTTTGGATATCATGATAGAAGGTTTGAAATTTCAAAGGTAGCTAAAGTATTATCTGAGAATGCCAATAAAATTTTTAACATTCCTAATAAAGGCAAGATTGAAATTGGATATGATGGGGACTTTGCCATTGTGGACTTAAACAGAGGATTTAAGTTAAAAAAAGAAGATTTATTTTATAAGCATAAAAATAGCCTATATGTAGATTATAATTTTAAAGCAAGCGTAGTACAAACTATCTTAAGAGGAAAGACAATCTATAAGGATGGTAGGATAGTAACAGAGCCTTTTGGAAATCATGTGAAGCCTATCATTAAATAAACAGAAAGTGTGAGAAGAGTGGTAAATTCAAAAATTTTCAGCAGATTTATTGATTTTAATAAATAACAAAAAGAAGAAATTTAGATAAGGATTGGAGTGAAAAAAATGGGATTAGGTTATCCTAAAGGACCTCTTTCTAGTCGTTCAATAATTAAAAAGTCAAATTATGCACTTATTGCACCAGAAGGTCTTGTGAAAAGTAATATTTTTGGATTTGAAAACTGTGAGATTTCAATATTAGCATCCCCAAGGCTTGGAGCTAATTTTGCAGATTATATTGTAAAAGTAAATCCAGGAGGAAAAAATCTCAATGGATTTGGTGGATGTGGAATAGAGACTTTTGTATATTGTATCTTTGGAGAATTAAAAGCTTTTTGTGATAAAGAAGCATTTGAACTTTCAGAAGGTGGATATTTATATTGTCCTCCTGATAAAAAGATGTATTTTGAAAATAACTCTTCAAAGCCTGTTAAATTATTTTTATACAAGCAAAGATATATTCCTATAGAAGGATTAAAACCTTTAGCTTATTCAAATAATGTAAATAATATAGATTTTAGAAATTATGAGGATATGGAAAATGTACATATAAAAGATCTGCTTCCAATGGATATGTCATATGATATGAATTTTCATATATTATCCTTTGACCCAGGCGGATGCCATCCTATGATAGAAACTCACTATGTAGAGCATGGAGCTTATATATTGACAGGAGAAGGTATTTATAACCTCGACAACGAATGGATTCCTGTGAAAAAGGATGACTATATCTATATGAGCGCATATTCTCTTCAAGCTGCTTATGGAGTAGGAAGAGAGCCTTTTTCTTATGTATATTCGAAAGATTGCAACAGAGATGTTATATTATAAAGCGGTGATCTTATGAGGGTTAATAAAGAAGAGTTGTATAAACTTATAAAGGATAAGCTAAGTAAGGCAGGTTTAACAGAAGAGCATGCAGATATTGTTGCAGAAGTATTAGTTCACGCTGATTTACGTGGAATTCATTCTCATGGAGCTATGAGAGTAGAATATTATGCTGAAAGGATTTATAAAGGTGGTACAAATGCAAATCCAAATTTCACCTTTAAAGAGACTGGACCATGTTCTGCAATATTTGATGGAGACAATGGAGCAGGTCATGTAGCTGCAAAACTTGCAATGGATAAAGGGATTTTAATGGCTAAAGAATCAGGGATTGCAGTAATAGGAGTGCGGAGGATTGGACATAGCGGTTCTCTTTCATATTTTGTAAAACAAGCTGCCAAAGAAGATCTAATAGGTATATCTATGTGTCAGTCAGACCCTATGGTGGTTCCTTTTGGAGGAAGTGAAATTTATTACGGAACAAACCCTATAGCATTTGCAGCAAAAGGATTAAATGAGGACATGGTGACCTTTGATATGGCTACAACAGTTCAAGCTTGGGGTAAGATTTTACATGCTCGTTCTAAAAATGAAGCTATTCCAGATGACTGGGCAGTTGATAAAGAAGGAAATAAAACTACTGATCCCTTTCTTGTAAATGCACTTTTGCCTATAGCTGGACCTAAGGGTTATGGGCTTATGATGATGGTGGATATTTTATCAGGAGTTCTTTTAGGAGTGCCTTTTGGAAAAGGTGTGTCTTCAATGTACAGCGATTTAACAAAAGGTAGGAATTTAGGTCAGATACATATTATCATCAATCCATCCTTTTTTACAGATCCTAAAACTTTCAAAGCTAATATAACAAAGACTATAGATGAGTTAAGCCATATTAAGCCTTCTTCAGAGTCCTTAAAGGTATTTTACCCTGGGGAAAGAAGCAAGCTAAAAGAAGAGGAATATTTAAAAAATGGAATTGAAATCGTAGATGATGTTTATAATTATTTAGTTAGTGATATTATACATAAAGATAAATATAGTAATAAGGATCCATTTGCTAGGTAATTTTATTAAAAATGGGGGATTTTATGTTACATGCAATAATTAAAAGAAATACATATCAGGATTCTGTAAATCTAATGCTCTTTACCAGGAGGTTATCCTCGATTGATGGTATAGAAAAAGCAACTGTTATGATGGGTACTTCTTCAAATAAGGAGATAATGAAAAATTCTGGATTTTATTTAGAAGAGCTTCATGATAGCTCTCCAAATGATATGTGCATTGTTGTAAAGCTTAAAGAAGAGGGTAACTTAGATATACTAGATAAAATTTCAAAGATTGTGAATGAATTAATAAAAAACCAAAGAGTAGAGGAAAAGAAAGAAGATATAATAATTCAAACTTGGGATAAAGCCATGAGAGAAGCTCCATTTTTAAACTTAGCTTTAATCTCTGTTCCAGGCTCATATGCTAGTATAGAAGCTGAAAATGCATTGCAAAATGGATTAAATGCTTTTATTTTTAGTGATAATGTGCCTATGGAAGATGAGCTTAGACTTAAAAAGCTAGCACATGAAAAAGGTTTATTGGTCATGGGGCCAGATTGTGGAACAGGTATTATATCAGGTATACCATTAGGTTTTGCAAATGTAATAGATGAAGGTTCTATAGGCATAATAGGAGCATCAGGCACAGGAATGCAGGAAATAATATGCTCAATCGATCATCTAGGTTCTGGGATTAGCCACGCTATCGGAACAGGTGGAAGAGATATATCAGAAGAAATAGGAGCAATTACATCTATTGATTCACTTTTAGCTTTAGATAAAGATCCCAAAACAAAGATAATAGTATTTGTTTCAAAGCTTCCTGGAAAGGAAACACAAAATAAAATAGTAAGCATAATGGAGAATTTATCTAAACCAGTAGTAGCAGTATTTATGGGTGATAAACCTTCAAAAGATTTAGGCAATGTACATTTTGCATATACACTAGAAGAAGCAGCTAATATTGCTGTGTCATTGGATATTAAAGAAAAACTTATCTTTAATGATGTTCTTTTAAAAGACTTTAGAGAATATAAATTTCCAAAAGATCAGAGGAATGTTAAAGCTTTATATTCAGGTGGTACCCTGGGGTTAGAAGCAGCTATGTTAATAAGTCATAATTTAGGATTAGATAGGGATTTAATTCATGAAGAAGGATATCTTTTAAAAACTCCTGATTTTACTGTTATGGACTTAGGAGATGATATCTATACTAATGGAAAGCCTCATCCTATGATAGATCCTGAAAATAGGATAAAGTTTATAAAAGAAGCAGCTAAGGATCCTAAAACTGCAATTATCATTTTAGATATGGTACTAGGCTTTGGAGCTCTTCTAGATCCTGCTTTGATCTATGTTCCTTTAATAAAAGAATTGAGGGAAGGTGCAAAAAAAGAAGGAAGAGATCTTTGTTTTATAGTATCCATTTGTGGTACAAAAAAAGATCCTCAAAATCTTTATACTCAAAGGCAAAAATTTGAAGAAGCAGGAGCTTTAGTATTTTATAGCAATAATAAAGCTGTAAAAGCTTGCCTTAAAATATTGGATATAGAATTAAAAGAAGTTATAAGAGAGGATAGATTCTCTTTAAAAAGTTTAAATGATTTATCAACTACTATAAAGCTTTTAGATAAAAAACCATTTGTAATAAATATTGGATTAAAGAAATTTTATGAATCCATAAAAGATGTGAGAGGAGATGTGATCAATTTTAATTGGAAGCCTTCTTGTTTAGGAGATTTAGAATTAAATAAAATCATATCTAGTTTAAAAAATAATCCAACAATTAATAAAGCCAATGAGGAAATAATTGAAAGAATAAAATCTTCGTCTCCATATTTAGTGGATGTTGTATTAGCAAAGACTGTAATAAAAGAGTTAAATGAAAGGGTTATCCTTCATGCTGGACCGCCAATTTCCTTTGATGATATGACTGGACCAATGCAAGGATCTTGTATAGGTGCAGTTTTGTTTGAAAAATGGGCAGATAATCCATCATCAGCTAGGGAATTATTGAAAAGCAGGCAGATTAAATTTATACCATGCCACCATGTAAATGCTGTAGGTCCAATGGGAGGAATTACAACAGGGAATATGCCTGTTTTTATAGTGGAAAATAGAGAGTTTGGAAATAGAGCATATTGTATTATGAATGAAGGTATTGGAAAAGTTCTTAGATTTGGAGCTTTTTCAGAAGAAGTGATAAATAGGCTTGAATGGATGGAAAATGTACTAGGACCAGTGCTTTCAATGGCATTGCATAAAATAGATGGGGGACTTAATTTAAATGTTTTAATATCAAAAGCCATCACTATGGGAGATGAATTTCATCAAAGGAATATAGCTGCCTCTCTTTTATTTGCAAAATCAATAATACCATACATATTAAAGCTTGATATAGATAAGGCTAAGACGAGTGAAGTTATCGATTTTTTAATAGAAACTGATCAGTTCTTTTTAAATTTAATGATGGCTACAGCTAAGGCAGTTATGGATGGGGCAAGACAAATAGAAAAAGGTACTATAGTCACTGCTATGTGCAGAAATGGTAAACATTTTGGCATAAGAATGAGTGGAACAGGAGATAAATGGTTTATTGCACCAGTAAATACTCCGACTGGTCTTTTTTTTAGCGGATATACCCAAGAAGATGCAAATACAGATATTGGGGATAGTGCTATAACAGAAACTTATGGAGTAGGAGGTATGGCTATGATAGCGGCGCCTGCTGTTACTAGATTTGTAGGAACAGGTGGATTTAATGATGCTCTATCTATTAGCAATGAGATGTCTGAAATATGCATAGGTGAAAATCCTAATTTAATCATTCCTACTTGGAATTATCGTGGTGCATGTTTAGGAATTGATGTTAGAAAAGTTATTGAAACAGGAATAACTCCTATAATAAATACAGGGATTGCACATAAAAATTCAGGAATTGGACAAATAGGAGCAGGAACGGTTCATCCTCCTATTGAATGTTTTAAAAAGGCAATAGAAGAATATTGGGATAAATAAAGGGCTTTAACCTAATTAAGCCCTTTTCAATTTACTTTCATTATCAACGGTCCAGCATTCCTTAACTCCTATTTTTTCATAAAGCTTCAATTTTATTGTTTTATCATAATCCATTGTACTTCTTGCGAGAATTTCAATAGTTAGATCTGGGGCACCTTCATAACCTCTTTTAGAAAAATTAGTTTTATCACAAATTACAGAAATATCAGATTTAATGTGATTTTTAGATTTATTGCCACTATAATAAACACCTAAAGTATCGGAAAATACTACACATGGTTTATTTTCAAGATAAATACCAAATGATAAAAATAGTTTTGCCATGGTTAGACCATGTGAAGGTGTTGCTGGAGTATTAGATAAACCTTACCGTCTATTATCTCTTTCTTATAATTCTCATAGTCATATAATTCATTCATCAATAGCATTCCCTTTCTTTATCTTTATAATAAATTGTATGAATTTTTGTTATAAATCTCAACTTATATTTAAGCCAACGCTTTTTAACCTTTCAATATAAGAAGTCTCCCATTTCTGTAAGTGGTGAGATGAATTACATTTCGATATTGCAAATATCGACTTGTATCAATTTTATAAAATATGTTATAATATATTATAAATCGTTCATTGATAACTATATATAGATGGTTGCAGGGAGAAAAGGACATAAGCGATAACCAAGCAGTCTTCCTTCTCTGCGTAAAATATATAAGGTACGAATGTACACGATTTTGCGTGGTATATATTGTATACCAAAACCGTGGGGCACACGGGGTTAGCTTCCTTATGCTTAGTTGGTTACGGCTATCGAAGAAGAAGCCCCACTTCAAATCTTTAGATTAAGTGGTGGGAGCACGTCACTAATTCAATACTTTGCGTATATTTATCATTTGGATAAATATATAAATCTTTTTCGCTTGTTATATAAAATCCCATCTTTATATACATCCTTATAGCTACATGGCTTCATGTCCGCGTATGTAAATAAAAATCCCTATCGCCTTCAATGTCTTTCATTAATTTTATTGCTTTTGAAACCAAAGCATTACCTAATCCTAACCCCTGATAATTAGGATGTACAGCAACTATACGTAACCATGGGTCACGCCTAATGCCTGTATAATAAGCATACCATGCTGTAGCTGTGGCAATTTTCTCACCAAATCAACTCCTATAAATTTAGTCCTTTATTTTATATTTTTCAGGTTTCCAAGTACTTGCATGATTTTAAGACCTACTTGAAGCTCTAATTTTACATCATTATTGTTAAAATCAATTCCAGTCAATCTATGAATCTTATTTAGCCTGTAATAAAAAGTTTTGTAATGTATAAATAAAGCTTGTGATGTCTTATTGGCATTGCAATCATTATTAAAGAAATAAGTCAATGTCTTTATTAATTCTGTTTTATTTTCTCTATCGTATTCTTCTAATTGAAAAAGATATTTTGGAACATATTCTTTTAGCATATTTCTATCTAGACCTGAACATAAAAGTTTAAACAATCCCAATGTTTCAAAGTTGCAGGCTATATTAGGACCATAGAGGTCTTTGCCAATTTTAAGGGCATCTTGTACATATTTACAGATAGTTTTCATATCAGATAGCATTCCGTAATTGCTGCTATAACCGATATTTATATCAGTTTCATTTAATGTTTCTTTAACTTTTAAAATTAGATCAGTGCAAAACTTTTCTAGTACTAAATGAATTTTGCTTTCAAATTGTGGAAGGACTTCTAAAAATATTATTGATGTTTCTTTGTTAAACCCTATTATGCCTAGTTGATTATTTTGAGTTAAAACAGATTGAATAATATAATTGATTTTTCGGATGTAATTATCTACTAAAACTTTGTCAGAAATATTTTCAATATTAGTAATGGGTTTAAAGATACTATAGTCTGCCATTAAAAGCACATACTTGCTTTTTAAATTCCAATTTAATACCTTAGCTCTCTCCTCTAGGGATTTTTGAGATGTTGAATTTCCTAAGAGAATATCCTCAATCAGTTCCTGCTTAAAGTTTCTTTCTGCTTCACTTACTGCATAATCCTTTGTCATCTCAAGCTTTAATACTGTTATTACTATTTGAAGGGCTATATAGTCTAAATCTCTTAACTCATTATTCTTTTCGATTATTGTTAAATAAGCCTTTGTATGTCCAAAAATCTTTATAGGGACTATTATATGATTATATGAAATTTCAAGATTTGATACAAATATAGTCTTCTGTGTGTAATAATAGATTTCTTCATATTCTAATTCTTTACAAAAAATGCTTGAATGTATATCTTTAAATTCTTGTGAAGAAGAAAAATCACAATTAAATTCACTATCATAAATGGCTACAGGATTGTGGATTGTAGAAGAAAATACATCAACTATGCTTTGCTTTCCAAGGTTTTTAAGAGAAAGCCTTGTAATTTCATTGTGGACTTTTTTAAAATGGCTAAGCCTTACCACTTGAGTTCCAAAAATAGCCATCATAACATGGTACATTATCTCAGAATACTTTAAGGATACTGGGATTTCAACAATAGCTAATTTGTATTTTTCAGCTTCAAGAAGCATATCATTTGGAACCTCATTTATGAATCTCTTTGTCTTTACAAAAATTGCAGCTACATTTTTTTGACTTAAATCCCTTATCAGTTCGCTTACATTGGTGCCTTCTACAGTAACTGCATAGAGGCTTGTGAGTAAAATTTCATATCCTTCAAGCCAATTTGGAATATCAGGAGCCTCCATAACATTGATGCCTTTAATTTCTATATCTAGGTTATGGTTTTTGGTCAATATCTTTGCCTCTTGTAGAATTTCAAAATTAAGCACATCTTTTAAACTTAAGGACATATAATCACCATCTTTTATAAAACTAATTTACTATAAATATAAAAAATTAGGCTTAAAATTTTTTATATAGTATAACATATTTTTTAACATATTTTCAAATCTCATAAAATAATTATTCTTAAATTTTCTCGTAAAGCATAAGCATTTAATATAATTACTAAAATTTAAGGAGATTATAATGAATTTAGAACCTGATTATGAATTAAATGCTGAAACTTTTGAAAATGAAAATGAAACTGTAGTAATGAGTTTTAATTTTACTAAATCCTCTGAGGAATTAAAAAGAGAAGCTGAAAGAAAGGCTGAAGAGGAAAGAAAAACGATTTTAAGAAGAGAAAAGAATTTTAATGAAGGTGTTAATCTACATCAAAATCTTCAAAATATAGATATAAAGCTTATTAAAGATACCCCTAAAGGATGGAACCCGTTTAATCCTCCAACGGATGTAGAGATTTTAGATTTAATGAGATCTTTAGAAAATGTGGGTTTAATTTATCCTTTGTATGTAATTAAAGATAAGCTTGGTGTTTATACTCTCATCTGTGGTAGATGTCGCTTGCAGGCTTTTGCTAATCTTTTTAATATAACTAATTCATCTAAATATGAATACATTCCTTGTTATGTTTTAGATGCCGAAGAAGTGGATGAGATCTTTTTGAGGACCTTGATTATTGAATCTAATATAAATTTTAGGTCTATATCAAAGTTTAATTTAGTTCAAAGCTTGATAGTAAACTATGATCTTATGAAAAAAGCAAAACAGTTTAGGAATGAAAATAATATAGGCATGGAGCTTGCTAAAAC
>JAVBPQ010000143.1:0-10567 GCA_031549525.1 Clostridiaceae bacterium
ACATTTACAAAGTTTTGATTATTTACATTTCCTAAATTGATCCCATTTTTTATCCCTTCATTGTATCCTATTATGAGATTTCCAATATCATTATCCAAGCAATAGTTAATAATATATCTGCAAGTCTTATTCATATAATCACTTACTTGGTTATTTCTGTTATTTAGTATTATGCTTTGTTTTTTAGTAATACCTGTGATTCCATATTTATCTTTGATGCTTTGGAGCTTTGCATTTTCTTTATTATACCACTGGTTTAAAGACTTTAACCTTCTTTCATCTATTATGAAGCTTTCTCCTTTATTTGTCACACAAGTTGCAAGATTACTTAATCCTAAGTCTATGGAAAGTGCATTTGTTTTATCCAATTCTCTTTCATCTTCACATACCTCAGTTGTATATCCATCCTTTTCAAGATAGTGAGGAATATTAACACTTTTAGCATCATATTCACCATTTTTAGCTAATTTTAAAAGACTAAAGAAAGACCCGAAATTTCCATCAGCTTCTCTTCTTATTACCATTAATTTAGCGTATAATTTTGTTATTAAGTATACTATTTTTTACAAAAATAGTGGCAATTCATCTCGCTACCTATAGAGGTAAGAGTCTTCTTGCCACATAATGATAAAAGGTCAACAGATAAAAATGCAAGAATAAAACTAAAAAAAATAATTGAATACATTGGTTTATTAAAATCATATGGTATGAATATTGGCCAACCTGCGGTTAAACATATAACTAATACAGATTTATGGGAACTTAGACCAACTACGGATAGAATATTTTTTGTTTACTGGAAAGATAATACATTTATTTTACTTCATCACTTTGCTAAAAAAACTAAAAAAACACCTCCTAAAGAAATTGAAAAAGCTTTAAGTAATTTGAAGGATTTCATAGAAAGGAGTAAAAAGAATAATGAGTAAAAAAATAAATAATACAGAATATACAACATTTGATGATATTTGGAATGATCCAAATATTCTAACACAAACAGAAAAAGATGAAATACAGCTTAAAATAGAATTAGCAGGAAAATTAATTGAAGCAAGAGAAAAAAAAGGCATAACTCAAGAACTCAAGAACAACTTGCTTCAATGACAGGATTAAAGCAACCAGCTATAGCAAGGCTTGAAAAAATGGAAACAGTTCCTCAAATAGATACTTTATCTAAAGTTTTAAGAGCCTTGGGTTATAAATTAGCAATAGTACCAGAAAATTATAATGAATAATAATCTATATAACCTATTTTAAAAGCAAGATAATTATGAAAATCTCTTGCTTTTAAATATGTTGCTCAGGTTCTAAATTAACCACTCTCTTATTTCTACGGGATTATTAAAAATCTCATCAATTCTTTCACAAAATGGAATAATTCCATTAAAGTCAAATGCTCTATGGTCAAATGCTATACATAGAGGGAGGACCTTCCTAATCATTATTTTCATCTCTCCATTTAAGTCCATACTGGGAATAGCCCTATCTTGTATCGCACCAATAGAAATAACTGCTACTTGAGGAGGGATAATTTCTATTAATCCCATTTGTCCTTTCATATTAGGATAAATGGAACCTATATTTGTTATAGTGATTGTTCCAAGCTCCCCATCTTTTTTATTAAGCCTCTTAAATTCTGGAATTTTTAAATACTCCTCTTTAGCTTTGCCATGAAGGGATTTAACTCTATGTGCACCTGTTTTTGATCCTATTAACTTGCTTACTGCACTTAGGATTTTTCCTTTTTTTAATTCGTTCATAGTGTAACTAAAGGAAACATCATACATAAACTGATTTAAATCTGTATTCTCTATACGCTGCTTTACATCAGATACATACTCTGACATTTCACTTAAACTCTTATTTTCAAATCCATAAAGCGTAATAGACATCATATCGCCGTTTGGCATCATCATAGGAATAGAAAAATCAATATTTTCAAAAATATCAATATGCCCACGAACAAGCCTTTCATTAAAATAAATATGAGAATTGATTATGGGAGCTTTCTTTATACCTTCTACAATCACTTTTAACATGAGCGTATTAAAAGTAACTATCTTTTTATCTTTATTAATCCTTTTGTACTCATTAAAAAAATCAGTGATATCTGGTTCATAAGTATAGGATACATGAGGAATTTGTTTCCAAGATTTAGAAGTCATATTTGCGATCATTTTTCTTTGAATTCCAAAATGTATTGTATCAATTATTTTCATTTACTACCTCTTTATATTCACAACCAATTTTATCCCTGTAATCTCCTTAAATTCTTCTGTTATCTTCTTTAAAACATCCTCTTCAATAGAGGATACTTGGACTCTAACTTCCATTTCATTTCCATAGTAGGATGGATTTTTAATAACAGAAACCTTATTTTTCATAAATAAAAGCCTTGCTATATTGAATAATTCATATTGATTAGAAGCTTCACCTATATTTATTTTCCACTTGGTCTTATATTCTAAAATATCTAAAATATCCCTGTATCTTTCTCCAAAGGTAGGAGTTATAAAGGACACTTCTATGATGTATTCACCATTTATTACTTTGATACTCTTTTTATATATCTTCACATTTAATCTATCAAATTCAGTTTGAATTAAAGTGAGAGCTTCGTTTTGTTCCATTTGAAAGCTATTTAATACAGCTTCTAGGTTTTCATTTTTTTCCTTTTCATCAAGCCTTATTTCTAATCCAGTATCTTCATAGAATTTTTTCTTCATATCATCAAAATTGTCTACTGTTTTATTAAATTTAATAACAAAGTAATTTTTAGATTCAAAATATGATATCTTTTCAATAGAGGCATAATTTTCTAAAAATAATAGGTATATCAATTCCTTTGCATAGTTTAAGTTGATCTTATCATTTAATTCTACTTTCCACTTAGTCAAGCTTTCAAATTCTAAAATCTTATCGCTTAAAGGAGGGGCTTGTTTTTTAGGAAAATTAAAATATAACAAAACTATCTTTTCTTCAAATTTTGCTCCTTTTTTATATAGTCCAGTCTCCGTAGGAAAATATTCATCCACTAAACTAAGCATCTGATTTACTTCCATAAATTCACTTCCTAAAGTCTTCAGTGATTCCTCTAAAACTATATGATACATAAATGGCCTTCTAATCTCACTCTCAAAGTAATTAGAATTATTTATTAAATCCTTCATCATTGAATAGTCATCTTCTTTAGTATCTTCACCCTTTAATATATATATTAAATCTTCAATGGTAAAAGCTACTTTATTTCCGTAGTTAATATTTATAAACTGCCACAATTCTTTTAAATCCTCATCTAGTATGTATTTTTTATTTAAAGATTTAAACTTCCCTTCCACTTTTTGTTTTCTTTTAATATTAATGTCCCTTTCAAATATCTCACCATTTGAGGGTACTATAACTTCTCCTCTAAAATCTCTTTGTACTTCTAATGCAAGGTTTGTTATGACTTCCTTATTTCCGTGAACCAAAAACACATTTTTTGCAGATGCTAAGTGGATTAAGGAGATTATTTCGTTTTTATCTCCATGAGCAGAAAGCCCATATTTTCCTATTTTACACTTTATAGGTATTATATTTCCCCCAATATTTAAACTTTTCTCTTCAAAAGATGGTAAATCTGCAATATCGAGAAGCTGCCTTCCTGGAGACTCTTCATCCTGATAGCCTGTTATTGCTATATAATTGTTTTCATCTAAAGCAAGCTTTATAGCATACCACTGACTTGGACCTCCTGTTAACATCCCTGAACTTGAAACTATGCAAAGACCTTCCTTTTTATTTATAATCTCTTCCCTTTGTTTTTGAGTAGTCACAGGAATCACATTATCATCGTAGAAGATCTCCTTTTCTTTAAACACCTTTTTAGCAAGCTGATTTTTTAAATAATTAGGATTTAATCTATAGTTTCTGCACATATCCTTTACTAAGCCATCTACATATATATTAAAAGTAGAAAGCTTATTTTGATTGATAGCCCTCTTTAAAATCAATATAACTTCCTGAGCTCTTCCTAGAGCAAAAGCAGGGATTAAAATCTTATTCCCCTTTTCTATGGTTTCCTTTACTATATTTACAAGCTTATCTTCCTCTATTCTCCTATCTGAATGGAGTCTATCCCCATATGTGGATTCAAATATAGCAATATCAGGGCGTATTTTTTTAATAGAAGCACCTTCTACTGTCATCTGAGGTGTTATAGAAAAATCTCCGCTATAAAAAATAGAGCCTTCATTGCTCGTAACGTATATACACACAGCTCCCATAATGTGACCTGCATTAAAAAATGTGACAGTTAAGTCATCTTTAAAAGGGTTAAAGCTGAAATTTGGAGAATAACATATTATCCTATTTAATGCATTTCTTACATGCACTTCTGCAAATGTAGGTATCTCTTCCTCCTTCATTTCCATTATTTTTAAGCTGTCATACAGCAATGTCTTTAATAAATCCTTTGTAGCATGAGTCATATATATAATTGCATTTGGATACTCAGAGCTTATGATAGGAAGGGAGCCACCATGATCCATGTGAGCATGGCTTATAAAGATAGCATCTACTCCTCCATTTTCCTTTATAAGATTAAAATCAGGAAGTTCATTTCCTTTTGTCATCCTTATTCCAGCATCAAATAAAATATTTTTTCCATTTATAGATACTAGAATACAACTAGCCCCAACTTCTAAAGCTCCTCCACAAAATAAAACCTTCATATTACTCCCCCTGTCAAAATCAATACTAGGTTAAAAGCCATTTTCATTTTTATACTAAATTAATAATATCATATTTTTAAATAAAATTTAACTATTAAAAGGAACAGTTTATTTTGCAAAATAATAAAGGCTATTGCTTTTTTAATTAAAACAACAGCCTATTTATATTAGATATTAAGTTTTATATTACTTCTCTTTTCTTTAAATACAAGAATTGAATATCATCTGCAAGTATGCTAGTATAGTATTTTTTTTCTCCTTCTTCATTCGTGTATGAACCAAAGTTTATTTTTCCAGTCAAACTAATAAGTGATCCCTTTGTTAAGTAGTTTGAAGCAACTTCAGCAGTCTTACCATAACAAACTATTTTAAAAAATATTTTTTCTTTTTCAGTACTCTTTTTATTGTAGTGCCCATCAACAGCTAGCTTAAAGTTACAATAGAATTTTTGTGTCTCACTATTTACCTTCAATTCAGGATCAGTAGCTAATCTACCAACTAATAAAACCTTATTCATTTTCATACCTCCTAATTATAAAACCCATGGTATTTAAATTATTAACAATTACATGTTTTATAATCAGGCATTTATCTTTTATTATAAATATTTTTATTAATTTAACATTAAATCTAATCAAAAAATAATTCTATTTTTAAAAATCCACTATCCAATCTTTTTTAATCTGCCAAAGCCCTGCCTGTATATCAGGTATTGTATTAAGTTTACCTTCTTTAATAGATTCATTAAAACGAAAAAGATTGTTAAAGCTTTTAATTAAATCCCTTTTTAAAAGAGGATAATAAGGTGTTAAAAATACATCACCTTCATATTTTATTCCCATATTTATCAATTTTTTCTCATAGATCTTTTCTTCTTCTTCATCAAGACCAATGTACCTTAAATTAAGCACTTTATTCCAATCGCTCATTCTAAAAAATATTACTTCATCAAGTGGTACTTTCAATTTTAATATGGTACTATTATCATTTAATTCTAAAAAGTGAACATCCTTAAAAGCCCATATACCAGATTCAGCTTCCTTAGGTTTTTTAACAATTTTATCAGCATTTTCGTTATACCACCCATAAGCATTGAGAAATACATCTGACACTTCACCATATTTCTCCTTTATAAATTTAAATTTAGCAAAATATATACCTTCTGTTTTGATTATTCTAAATACATCATTTGTTTGAGATGAATATAATATTATGCTGTTATTATCTTTACTATCCATTCTTTTCTTATCTCCCAAATCGTACCTACTTTTACTGGACTTAAGACTATATTATCATCAAATAATCTGTCCCAGCTTTTTATGATCTCATTTTTAATATGAGGGTAAAAAGGTGTCATATATGCTTTTATATCATCAATACCATAATTTTTTAAAACTTTTTCATGCTTTACTTTATCCTCTTCATCTTTTGGTATGTACATATAGTTTACAACATACCCCCACTTATCTATATCTAAGGTTATCAATTTATCCTCTTCTATATCGATTTCTAAAAGCACATTTCCTTCAGTATTTTCTATTTTGGATTCTTCTGTTAAAGAAACCCAAATAGGATATTTAACATCAACAGGCTTATTCACAATCTTCTCAGCTTTTTTAGCATACCATGAGTATACATCAAGATATAAGCTTGCATGCTCTTCCATCTTTTTTATAATATACTCCTTTTTCACAATATACCTTTCATTCTCATTTAAATCCAATAGAATATCCTTATGCTGTTTTGTCCAAACTCTGGTTTTTATATCTCACACCCCCATCTTGATATTTTTTACTATAAAAAAAGCGACTATGCCGCTTTTTATGCTATACTATATAATCCAATTCAGGCAGATTATCTTCACCTAAAGTTTTTATTATATATTCACCCATATGTTGTTTAAAAGCTTTTAATGCTTTTTCAACATCATTTTCTTTTAAAGTTTCTAAGATCATTATATGCTCAGCAGCCTTTTCTTTAAATGTTCCTAAGGATGTTAAATCCTTATTCATTGCAATTAACAATTGAAAGAACAAACCTTCTAATATATGAGATCTTGTATTGCTTTTTGAAATATCCCATAAATACTTATGAAAGGATATATCTAAAGTGTTAAGCATATATATTTTCTTATGAAGCTCTAAATCTTTTTTTTCACACTCTATCATTTGATCAATTAAATTTGTTAAATGATGAAAATTTTCTTCATTCAATAATTTATTTTTAATTATTATCTTTAATATTTGGTTTTCTAAGGATATTCTAATACAGAACATTTCAATTATATCTTCTCTTGTCATCTCTAGTATTTGATTTCCTCTTCTTGGAGAAAAATTCAAAATGCCTTGCATACTAAGCTGTCTTAGTCCTTCCCTTATTGGACCTCTGCTTATATTTAAATCATTAGAAATATCTGTTTCAATAATCTTATCTCCACTTTTAAATTCCCCTGATAGTATCTTATCTTTTATGTATAAGACCGCAACATCGCTTAAACTGCGTTTTGAATAATCTTGGGTAAATTCCATATTCATATATGAACACACCTGCTTTATCTATAGCTTATAAATGTATGATACTAAATAATCAAATTTAACACAATATATTTTTTACCAAAAAAGGTCCTGAAAATATGTTCAGAACCTTTTTTTCTACATAGTTCTTTCCTGTTTTAAAGCTTTGAACAAACAATAACAAGATAATATCATTATTATTGAAAAAGGAAAGGCGGCGACAATTGAACAGGTTTGAAGAGCTGAAAGCCCACCTGTTAATAATAGTACAAGGGCAAGCACTGCTTGAATAATTCCCCAAAGAGTCTTCTTATAATTTGAAGGATTTAAATCTCCATCTGAAGAGAACATAGCAAGCACAAATGTAGCTGAATTGGCAGATGTTATAAAAAATGTTCCAAGCAATAAAACTGCTACAATAGATAAAATCATACCTAAAGGATAATTATTATATACAACAAATAAAGCCGTTTCAGTTACTTTAATAGCCTCTTGAATGACTCCCTTATCTAAATTTAACCCAGCTGCTCCAAAAATTGAAAACCATATAAATGAAACAATCGATGGAGCAAGTATAACACCTAATACAAATTCTCTAATAGTTCTGCCTTTAGAAATTCTTGCAATAAAGGTACCAACAAAAGGACCCCAAGCAATCCACCAAGCCCAATAGAAGACAGTCCAAGAACCAAGCCATGAATTATCTCCAAATGGATTTATAGGAAAACTTTCCTTTACAAAGTTATTTATATATGAACCAATTGTATTTGAAAAAATATTTAATGTCATTACTTTAGGTCCAATTAAAAATGTACCTGCTAATATAGTAATTGCTAATATCATATTTATATCTGATAATAATTTTATTCCCTTTTCAATGCCAGATACAGCCGTCCAAGTATATATAATAGTTATCACTACTACTATAATAATTTGAACTAATTGTGTTTTTGGAATATTAAATAAATAGTTTAACCCTCCATTTATTTGAAGAGTACCTTGTCCTAAAGATGTAGCAACACCAGCCACAGTAGCAAATACTGCGCAAATATCTATAAATTTTCCAATAGGCCCTCTAATACCTTTCTCCCCCAAAATAGGGAGAAAGATACTGCTTATTAAACCAGGGGCCTTTTTTCTAAATTGAAAATATCCAAGTGCAAGTCCGATAACTGCATATGCTGCCCAAGGATGAAATCCCCAATGCAAAAATGATTTTTGCATTGCAATTTGACCTGGATTTTCCATATTTTGAAATGTCATAAAATGATTTAAAGGTTCTGCTACACCCCAAAACACAAGTCCTATACCCATTCCAGCTCCAAATAACATTGCAAACCAAGATTTAGTACTATATTCAGGAACAGAATCATCATCACCGAGCTTTATTTTACCATATTTACTAAATGCTATTCCAAGTGAAAAAACAACAAAAATAAACATGGAAAATAGATAAAGCCAACTAAAATTATTTACTAAAAAATTAAATGTAACATTTGTAACATCAGAAAAAACTTTAGGATTTACAATACCAAATAAAACAATAATAATGGTTATAGCAAGTGAAATATAAAATACAGAATTCTTTTTCATTATAATCATCTCCCCCAATTTTAATAAGGATTAATTGATTAAATTTTTACTTTAAATACTTCTGGTTCCTTTATATCTGTTGTTAATGCATCGAGGGCAACGCCAACTCTATGATAGCGCAATTTAAATTGTTCTTCTTTTGGTGTACTAGGGTCTCCAAGTGGGTATGGTATGGATATAGTTGGTACCAATCTATTTACTCCAACGGTTTTAGCAACAGGAATTAAATTAGCCATCTGTACAATTGTAATACCTGCTCTTTCGATTTCTCTTGTCATAGTTGCTCCGCAACGAGTACAAGTTCCTCAGGTGGAAGTTAGTATAACTGCTTTTATTCCAGCATCGATTAACTCCTTTGAGATTTGTTTTCCCATCTTAGAAGCTTCGGCCTGTGTGGTTCCTGTTCCTACTGTAGCATAAAAATATTTATATATGCCACCAATTTTGCCTTCTTTTACATACTGTCTCATGGCATCAAGTGGTACGACAACATCTGGGTCATTATTTGCTGCTGCAGGGTCATAACCTGCATGTATGGTCATGAATTCACCTTTTTCTAGATCTTCTAACTGTGAAATATCATATTTCCCCCATTTAGTTGCAGAAGCAGATTGTATCTTATCAGGATTTCCTACAGGAACAATACCACCAGATGTAACAAGGGCTATTTCTATATTGCTTAACTCTTCTTTAGAAATTGCTGTTGCTATAGCAACTCTATCTGACTTTGGTATAGGTAATTCTGTTTCAAAAGGTTCGCCATTTATTTTTTTAAGCAACATATCTATTACACGATCTGCTGCATTAACAGGAGGATCAAGCCATATTTGTTTTCTAATTCCTCTTCCAAAATAACCTTCTTGTGCTGCAGGTAAAAGCTCCTCACCTTTTAAAATTTTAACTGCAAAATGTGCCATAGCCTTTGTATCATTTCTCATTGAAGCTGCGCTAGCTCCACCTTTAAAAATATACATTTGCTTTCTAAACATTTCTACTCCAGGATTTTCTTCATTCATTGATGTTATGACTGGAACATCAAATTCTCTTTTAACTGCGCTGCAAATATTTCCACAAGCTGATCCATAACGCCCTGCACGAAAAGCTGGTCCTGCAAAAAACACATCAAATTCTTTATCTTTTAAAAATGATAAAATAGTATTTATCGCTTCGTCTGTATTAGATCCCATGTAGTTATCTCCACAAATTATAGTATGAGTAACTTTTACATCTTCTCCAAGAGCAGCTTGCAATGCCATTGCTGAACCGACTTGTCCTTCTCTGATTTCAGGTTTAAAGTCAGCTAATTCTTCTCCTCCAATTTGACCAAAAAATTGATTTATATATACTATAGCCTTCATGATTTCACCCCTTTTCTAATACTCAACCATTGTTTTTGTTGACCAACCTACGATTTGATCTCCACAGAACATAGCATTATTTTCCATTATTATAGAGCCATCTTCCTTTACTGAAGATCCTAATTTTTCGTCGTTGCTCCATCCCCCTGACATTCCGTCCCTTGCTAGAGCTTCAAGCTCACCAAGTACAGTTTCCATTGGCTCTAAATATATCATTTCTGAAACGTTTCCACATGAAACAATAGCATCTTCCTTTTCATCCATTGAAACAAGAGGCTGGCTAGCTCCATCTCTTCCTGTACATTCATTTGTTAAACCCACAGTCTTAACTCCAGCATTTTCAAGTGCAACAATGCAAGCAGTAAAATCTGCATCAGGATTTCCGTATCCT
>JAVBPQ010000140.1:0-42634 GCA_031549525.1 Clostridiaceae bacterium
TAATTTCAAAACCATCAGTAATTGTTACACCACTTAAATCTATGGTATCACCAACACTTACATCTGAGCTATTAATAAAGTCAGAAACTTCCTGTCCTGTAGCTGTACCTGTAAATGGTTTTAGTGTTTGAGCATTCACAACTGTTGAAACAGGCATCATCATTCCTATTGTTAAAGATAAGGTTACTAAACTTTTTAAAATTTTATTCATTTTTAATCCTCCTATTTAATTTATATATATATAAAAACAAATTATAGCATTATTTAGTATAATAAATATTATTTTATATTAAAAGATAATTTTACAGTCTTATAATTGTATAATATATCATATATTATAACTATAATTTAAAAATACTAAAATTATATCTAAATTTTATATAAAACCCAAAACTTCACCCAAACCTCATATTTTTATACATATTTTAAATTAACCAAATATTAACAAATAAGTATTTGATTTTCTATATATTTTATAATATAATTAACATAAATTAAAAATATTGTAAATTTTAAACTTATAAATTCAGCACCTTATGTAAAAATTTTAGGAGGACTTATTTTATGAAAAAAAGACTAATTTCTTGCTTTCTTACTTTAGGGTTGATGTTTGGTATGGTAGCTATTTCACCTTCATCGGTATTAGCTGAAGAATCATCAACAAAAGAAAAAAAGGATCCAATAGTTAGAACTGGAGTTGCAATGCCTACTTCCACATCAGCTAACATAGTTTTAAACAATTTTAGATATTTTGATGATTACGACGAAGTTGGCATAATGTATAGCACAGATAAGGAATTAACCCAAGATGTAAAAATGATCGAAGCTCGCGCATTTTTCTCAAGCTTTTCAGCTTATCTTAAAGATTTAGAGCCAAGCACTACCTATTATTATCGTGCTTTTGTAAATAGTGAAAATGGACAAGTTACAGGAGAAAAAAGATCATTTAAAACTTTAGCATCAATAAACGTAACAACTGGTAATGCAGTATCAGTAACTTCCACTACAGCTACAATCGAAGGCAATAAATACAAAAACATTTTGCTTCCAATGAAGTCAGGTATTGGATATAGCACAACAGAAACAGACGATGCAGATGACAGAGTATTAGGCTATAAATATTCAAATTTCTCAACGAAATTAAAAGACTTACAGCCAAACACAACTTATTACTATTACACCTTTGTATATAATGTATATGGAAAATGCTATAAAGGCGAAGTAAAGAGCTTCACTACATCACCTCAATAAAAATAGACCCAAAGTTTTAAGCTTTGGGTCTATTTTTAAATTAAATTGCCTCCTCATCAAAACTTCCGCTATCTTTAAATTGGCTATTATATAGATCTGCATAAAATCCACCTTTTTCTAAAAGTTCAACATGATCTCCCTTCTCTATTATCTTTCCATGACTCATAACCAATATTAAATCTGCATTTTTAATTGTAGATAATCTATGAGCAATTACAAAGCTAGTTTTACCCTTCATAAGATTATTCATAGCTTCTTGAATTAAATGCTCAGTCCTAGTATCTACACTAGAAGTTGCTTCATCTAATATCAATATTGCAGGATTTGCAAGTATTGCCCTTGCAATTGTCAAAAGCTGCTTTTGACCTTGAGATATATTAGAAGCCTCTTCATTTAAAACAGTGTCATAGCCTTCAGGAAGAGTCCTTATAAACCTATCTGCATAAGCAGTCTTTGCCGCCATGACGATTTCATCATCATTAGCTTCAAGCCTTCCATATCTTAAATTTTCCCTTATGGTACCATTAAAAAGCCAAGTATCCTGAAGAACCATTCCAAATGTCCTTCTCAAATCCCCTCTCTTAAAATCCCTTATATCCACACCATCTATGGTTATCCTTCCAGAATTCACATCATAAAACCTCATTATAAGATTTACCAAGGTGGTCTTTCCAGCTCCTGTAGGGCCAACAATAGCAATTGTCTCCCCCTCTTTTACATCTATATCCATATTTTGAATAAGTATATTATCATCGCTATATCCAAAATTCACATTTTCAAAAGCCACATTTCCTGTAAGGTTTTTAACTGTCTTTTTATAGGTATCATAATCAACAAGCTGGACGCTTTCTTTCATAATATCATTTGTATCTAGCACCTCTTTAACATCCTCATCAGTCAAATCTGACCTTTCTTTAATATTAACAGCACCCTTTTTAATCATAGCTTCTACATACTTTTGATAGGTGTAATTTGTAATCACCTGAATCTTTTCTCCTAATACTATATCATCATTTGGTATAAGCTCCTTTGCTACATAATCAGGAACTAGTGCCTTTGCAGGAGTCTCTTCTTTTTCATCTAAAAGCTCAAACACCCTCTCAGCTGAAGCTATAGTGGATTGAATTATATTTGCAATATTAGAAGTTTGAGCAATCGGCATTGTAAATTGCTTTGAGTATTGAATAAATGCTTGAATATCACCTATAGTCATGGTGCCATTTGAAGCCTTTATAGCTCCGATTATACAAATAGCCACATAGTTCAAATTCCCTACAAAATTTATTATAGGCATGAGTATACCTGATAAAAACTGAGCTTTCCATGCAGATTTATAAAGCTCTGAAGATATCTCATAATATCTTTCTTTTGAATTTTTTTCCCTTCCAAAAGCTTTTACTATAGTATGGCCTGTATACATTTCTTCTATATGCCCATTTAATTCCCCAAGCCTTGTCTGTTGCTCTTTAAAAAACACTTGAGAGTATTTTGCTGTAAATGAAACTATCACCATAGAAACTGGGATTACTAAAACTGAAACCAAGGTTAAAAGCGGACTTATAGTCAACATCATTATTAAAATACCTATTATGGTCACAAGGGAAGTTATAAGCTGAGTTAAGCTCTGCTGCATAGTAGCGCTTATATTGTCTATATCATTTGTAATACGGCTTAAAATTTCCCCACGAGGTCTTGAATCAAAGAATTTAAGGGGTAATTTATTTAACTTCTCATCCACCTGTTTTCTTAAATCATATATTAGCCTTTGAGTTACTCCAGTCATCAAAAATTGCTGTATATAGCTTAAAAAAGCACTAAAGACATAAAGCCCAATCAATATTAAAATTATCCCACCAATATATTCAAAATCGATTGAAACATCAGGTAAAGATTGATTGCTAAGGTGAGCGAGTTTCCCCATAATCCCTTCTACAAGCTTATTTGTAGCCCTTGCCATTATTTTAGGTCCAACTATGGTAAATACTGTACTTGCTATAGCAAATATAAATACTATTATTATATGAGGAAGCTTAGGCCTTAAAAACTGCATTATCCTCTTTATAGTACCTTTAAAGTCCTTAGCCTTTTCCACAGGTCTTCCCATGGAGCCCATAGGACCTCCTCCATCTCTTCCCCTTATTCTTTTTCCTCTTTCATTAACATCTTTATTTTCACTCATATTATGCTATTTCCCCCTCCGAAAATTGTGAAGAAACAATCTCCTTATAAGTTTTACATGTATCTAAAAGCTCCTTATGAGTTCCCATTCCCACAATTTCTCCGCCTTCTAAGACCATTATCCTATCTGCATCCATAACCGTGCTCACCCTTTGAGCTACTATTATAAGCATTGCATCCTTTACTTCTTTTTTAAGAGCTGCCCTGAGGTTTGCATCAGTCTTAAAGTCTAATGCAGAAAAGCTATCATCAAATACATATATATCTGGTTTTCTAACAAGAGCCCTAGCAATAGAAAGGCGCTGTTTTTGTCCTCCTGATACGTTAGTTCCTCCTTGAGAGATATAAGTCTCAAAGCCTTCCTCTTTTTCAGATATAAAATCTAAAGCTTGAGAAATTTCAGCAGCTTTTTCAACTTCCTCCTCTTTAGCATCTTCTTTTCCATATCTTATATTTTCTAAAATAGTCCCTGAAAACAATGTAGCCTTTTGAGGAACAAACCCAATCTTATGCCTCAAATCTTCTTGAGATACCTTCCTAATATCCACACCATCTATTTCAATAGCTCCGCTATCTATGTCGTAAAACCTCGGTATTAAATTTACAAGGGTTGATTTTCCGCATCCTGTACTCCCTATTATAGCAGTGATTTCACCAGATTTTGATTTAAAGGATATATTGCGCAGAGCAGGGCTTTCAGCACCTGGATAGCTAAATGTCACATCCTTAAATTCTAAAGTGCAATTTTTAGCATCACTATATAGCTTAACAGTTTCTTTAGCATCGCTTATTTTAGGGTCTACAGCAAAGACCTCATTTATTCTAACTGCAGAAGCTTGAGCTCTTGGAAGCATTACAAACATCATAGTAAGCATCATAAATGACATCAATATTTGCATCATATATTGCATAAATGCCATCATATCCCCTATCTGTATGCTTCCAGCATCTATGCTTTTTGCTCCAAACCAGAGTATAGATAATGTCGTTCCATTCATTAGGAGCATCATTATTGGCATCATAAATGCAACGATTCTAAATATCTTCATTGCATTATTCACCAGATTTACATTTGCAGTATCAAATCTTTTACCTTCATAATCTTCCCTATTAAAAGCCCTTATGACCCTTATACCCATGAGCTTTTCTCTTATTACTAAATTTAATTTATCTGTTAAAACCTGCATCTTTTTAAAATACGGGATAGCAATAGATGCAAAGGTTACAATTACAACTAAAAGTATCGGTATTACAACTAGTATGAGCCATGAAAGTCCTCTGGATTTCATAACTGCCATTATGATTCCACCTATGCACATCATAGGAGCCGTTATCATCATTCTAAATATCATCATCACTGCATTTTGTACCTGAGTGATATCATTTGTATTTCTTGTTATAAGAGATGCAGTTCCTACTTTATCAAATTCACTTAAGGAAAAAGACTCAACATGAGTAAACAATGCTCTTCCAACATCTCGTCCAAATCCCATAGCAGTCCTTGAAGATAAAAAGCTTACAAGCAAAGTACATAACATGCTCCCTGCTGATATTAAAAGCATAAAGCCTCCCATCCTCAAAATATACCCTTGCTGATATTTATTCATATCAACACCAAGGGCTTTATATTCATCTGTTATATAGGATGTAGCTGCTTGAGATATCATGCTGTCAGGCAAATCCTTCATCTTTTCAGATACAGTATCCCTCATCTTCTCTGATTGCTCAGGAGTCATATGCTCTAGAGTCTTGCTTAAAATTGTAAAAATATCAGCATTAGGATCTATAGGCATTTGAGGAGCCTCTTGGGCATTAGGATTTTGCTCAGAAAACATCTTTAAAACCCCAGGGACACCATTATCTTCAACAAGCTTATTTATAGAAGATACGCTTAAAATTCCCCTTCCCATAATCTTATCAAGGCTGTCAATGGTCTCTTTGTCCTTAGTATTTAAAATATAAATTGGTTCATTTTCAAGTATCTTATAATCTTTTACATATTTATCAAAATCCTCTTTACTTGAAGAATTTTTATCTTGCAATATATAATTTTCTAAAACAAAGCTCTTTTCACTATCATCTAAAAAAAGGCTTATCTTATCAAATTCGCCCTTTCTTATAGCCATAGGCACTGCAGTTTCTATACCATTTCTCTGAATACCATTATTTATTATATCAGACATCACATTAGGCAAATTTAAATCTGCTAAAGCCTGAAAAAAGGCAAAAATCAAAATAAAAAATACCATAATAGAAAAAGGCTTTAAATACCTCATGAGTTTAATCAAATTACATCACTCCATTTACTTTAAATTTCTTCTAGCTTTTAAAAAATTATTTACCTTTTTAAAAGTTTCTATAAGATGTTCCACTTCTTCTTTTCCTAAATATTCGCTAAGCTCACTCACCATCTTTATCATCTCTTTTGCATGTCTAATATAAAGCTCCTCACCCTTTTCAGTCATTTTAACCCTTATTGACCTTCTATCTGATTCATCCATCTCCCTTATGATATAGCCTGCTTGTTCTAAATTTCCTAAGGTTTGAGTTATGCTAGACCTTGTCACATTTAGCTTTTCACTAAGCTCAGATGCTTTTATGCCTTGCCCTGATGTAAAACTTCGCTTTAAAGTATTTAAAAGCATGAGCTCGCCAGGTGTCAGGGTAGCATCTTGTGTATAAAAATTTGATTTTTTTATCTGTCTAAAGACATCCATCAATTCTCTATAAAGTTTTCCACTATCATCATCCAATTTTCATCCTTCACCTCTTAAACGAATTATAATTAACCAAATTAATAATTTAGTAAATAAATAATTTAGTAACTTAACAATATTTATTGTAATTATTTTTTTTAAAAAAATCAATATGTTTATAAAATTTTTTTTGTGGTCTAAAAAAATACCTTTGAAAAACCTAAATTTTTCAAAGGTATTAAATTGTATTTATTTTTAAATATATCTAAATTAGTGTTTTTCACACCTTTTTTAAAGCTCCATTTTTCAGATCGACCAATATAACATCTGATCCAATCTTTACTATTTTACCCCACTCAATTTCAAGAAAATCATTTTTAGAAAACCATCCTTGTTTTCCAATTGGAATAATTAAGTATTTAACTCTATTTGCTATACAATCGATGACATAATCAGCTATATATCCAAGCCTACTACCGGAGCTAATATCGATTACTTCTAATGTTTTAATGCCGTTTAAGGAATGTAATGAAAAATCCACTTATACCTCCTACAATTATTTAATAAAATATATATTAAAAGTAATAAATATAGAACTAGTAGATTAAATCAAAAGTATAGTTTATAACAATCTTTACATATGCTTTCTCATATTTTTAAGAGCATTTTTTTCAAGTCTTGAAACTTGTGCCTGAGAGATTCCAATTTCATCTGCTACTTCCATCTGGGTTCTTCCTTGAAAAAACCTCATGCTGAGTATCAGCTTTTCCCTTGAATTTAATTTTTTCATGGCTTCTTTTAATGAAATATTATCCAGCCAATTTTCATCTTTATTTTTAGTATCTGATATCTGATCCATTATAAATAAAGAATCTCCACCATCATTATATATAGGCTCAAATATTGATACAGGATCTTGAATTGCATCAAGGGCAAAGACCACTTCTTCTCTTGACACATTTAATTCTTTTGCTATTTCTCCAATGGTTGGTTGTTGATTTTTTTCTCTTAAGATTCTCTCCCTAACTTGCAATGCCTTATAAGCTATATCTCTTAAGGATCTACTTACTCTTATAGAATTGTTGTCCCTTAAATACCTTCTGATCTCCCCAATAATCATAGGCACTGCGTAGGTTGAAAATCTCACATTTTGTTCTAAATCAAAATTATCTATAGCCTTTATAAGTCCAACACACCCAACTTGAAATAGATCATCTGGGTTTTCTCCTCTGTTATTAAACCTTTGTATAACACTTAAAACGAGCCGCAGGTTACATCTTATAAACTCATCCCTGCAATCATCTTCCCCATTTCTCATTCTTTTAAGGAGCTCTCTCATTTCTTTCTCTTTTAAAACAGGAAGTTTTGAAGTATTTACTCCGCAAATTTCAACTTTATTTGATATCATCGAATTCGCCCCCTTTAAATGACTACAAATTAATTATTATCTCTTGGAGGCTTTTTTATACTATTAGACAAGCTAAATTATTCTACTTATCTCCTTTTTTAGCCTTTTTATTATCCTTTTTTCCAATCTTGAAATATAAGATTGTGATATGCCAAGCTGATCTGCTACTTCTTTTTGAGTAAGTTCACTTCCTCCATTTAATCCAAATCTCAATTTAACAATTTCTTTTTCTCTAAAGTTTAATTTTTTTAATGCTATATTTAAAAGATCCTTATCTATCTCCTCCTCTATTATGTCATATACAGAATCTACGCCTGTTCCTAATATGTCAGAGAGCAAAAGTTCATTGCCGTCCCAATCGATATTTAAAGGCTCATAAAAAGATATTTCAGATTTTATCTTATTATTTCTCCTTAAAAACATCAGTATCTCATTCTCTATGCACCTTGAAGCATATGTAGCAAGTTTTATATTCTTACTAGGATCAAAAGTATTCACTGCCTTGATAAGTCCGATAGTACCAACTGAAACAAGATCCTCCACGTTCATCCCTGTATTCTCAAATTTCTTTGCAATATAAACAACAAGCCGTAAGTTTCTCTCGATTAAATCCTTTCTAACAGAGCTATTTCCATAAGATAACTCCTGAAGAAGGGAAGTCTCTTCCTCCTTTGTAAGAGGAGGCGGAAGTGCATCATTACCTCCTATATAAAATATCTTCTTATAAATCCACTTTAATTTTACAATAAGCCTATTTAACAATACCTTTACACTTAACATTTTACCTCCTAAATCAAAAGTACTTTATTCAAAAGTGCACTATAATCATTGTTTTTTGAAAATTTAGCTTCTGTTATGGCTACCATAACTTCTCTTTCTATTACCTTTCCATTTTTATTTATCTTAAAATTCTCAGGTTTAAATGCTTTCATAGTACCATGAGTTCCATCTGCTGCAACATAAGGTATAAAAAATGTTTTATCGTCTAAAATATCCTCATCCTTTATTAAATCCTTTTCCACTAAAACCACAGGTAAATTAGTAATAGGCTCCTTTAATTCATTTCCCGTATCTAAAAATGAATTTATTTGTATGCATTTATTAGGCATATTTATTTCAATTGGGAAAATATAATTAGTAAAGGAGAGCCTCTCTTTTACAAAATAATAGAGCCTGTCCACTAAAAGTACTACACTCATAAAAGCAACAATAAAATCTTTATAAGAAAAAGCAAATATAAAGGCATATATATTTCTACTTCCACTTATCTCAATAAAGATACATAGCCCAGCTAATAAAAAACTAAAGGATAAAAAGATTAAATTTGCTTTTATCAAATAATATATATCCTTTAAACCTGTTATAACACAAACCATAATAAATGAAACAAGCAACTTAAAAAGAAGACTATCTAATATATTTGATCTTATTAAGAAGACTGAAACTGAATAAATTGCTCCTATAATAGATGAAAGAATGCATTTTTTATAAATTAAATTTATTCCAAGGCTCCTTACCATGGCATATAGCAGGAATAAATTCACAATAAAATTTTCAAGGAATAGAATATCAACATATACAACCATATTGATCCCACCTTTAAAATATTATAATACTTCTTTTAGGAAATATTTGTCATAATACATATATTATTTATTTTTAAATTTAAATTTTTAAGTGCAAAATTACTAAATATCAATAAAAAAAACACCTTTTCAACAAATTCGTTAAAAAGATGTATTTTAAATCTACCTTCTTCTCCTTATCCAAGGAGGTATGCTTGGGTCTCCATCTTCAAATGGATTGCTAAGACTGCCGCTTTGAGGCTGTGGTTGCGGTTGAATATGAGGTTTTGCAGCAATGGTATCTTTAACTCTAAATGGGTCGGATTCTGTCCTCTTACTTTGAAAGAGTATGGATTCCTTTTTCTTATCCTCTTCAAACCCTGTTGCGATGAGTGTTATCTTCATCTCATCTTTTAAAGATTCATCTATCGCAGCTCCAAATATGATATTAGCTTCTGCATCAGCAGCTTGTGTGATTATCTGCACAGCCTGATCTATCTCAATTATGCTTAAATCACTTCCACCTGTTATGTTAAGAAGCACACCTGTTGCACCTAAAATGGAAGTTTCAAGAAGAGGACTCGATATAGCAACCTTTGCAGCATCTGTTGCCCTATTATCCCCATTACCAGTTCCCACTCCCATATGAGCAAGTCCTTTATTATACATTATGGTCTTTATATCAGCAAAGTCTAGATTTACAAGTCCAGTCACTGTTATCAAATCTGATATACTTTGAACACCTTGTCTTAAAACATCATCTGCTAAATAAAAAGCTTGTACTAATGAAGTTTTTTTATCTACTATTGATAATAGCCGTTCATTTGGTATTGTAACAAGTGAATCTACATTTTCTTTTAACCTTTGTATTCCAATCTCTGCTTGAGTCATCCTCTTCTTTCCTTCAAAAGAAAACGGTTTAGTGACTACTCCTACTGTAAGAATTCCCATATTTTTAGCTATTTCTGCAATAACAGGTGCTCCACCAGTACCTGTTCCGCCGCCCATACCAGCCGTAATAAACACCATATCTGAACCTTTGATTATTTGCTCTATAGCTTCTCTGCTCTCATTTGCAGCCTTTTCTCCTATTTCAGGATTTGCGCCAGCTCCTAATCCTTTGGTCAATTTATCTCCAATCTGTATTTTTTGTGTGGCTTGAGAAAGTGCTAAGGCTTGGGCATCAGTATTTACAGCAATAAATTCTACATTCCTTATGCCTTCACTTATCATCCTATTTACTGCATTACTTCCTCCACCACCAACACCAATAACTTTTATCTGAGCTAATCTATTGAAATCAGCTTCTATATCTAGCATACACTCTCCTCCTTATTACTAAAAGAAATCCTTAAATATTTCCTTCACTTTTTTGACAATACCTATTTTGTTTTCTACATTTGTCTCTTCTACTCTAGATTTTGATTTTGAATATACATTCCCTTCTTCATTGCTTGTTACATAATTGCTGCTGATTACTTTACAATAAGTTTTAATAGTACCTACTACTGTAGAAAATTCTGGATTATTTGCCCCCACAAACTCTGTAGTTCCAATCCTAATTATCTTATTAAATATATTTCTGCCAAGGGTCTCAATATAATTAAATTGAGAAATTCCCCCACCTACAATCACTATACTGGATATATCATCCAAAAAACCCTCAGCTGCTACTTTATCTCTTACTAGATACAATATTTCTTCTACCCTTGCACTCATTATGTCAATCAAATCCTTAAAAGGCACTTCTATTTCTTGTCCATTTTTATTTACAACTCTAATATAGTTTTGTGCTCCAAGATATGCATTAGAGTATTTTAATTTTATCTTCTCAGCTTCAGTCGATGAAATCTTAAAGCAATAAGATAAATCATTTGAAATATTAACTCCCGCTATATTTATATTATTTAAATATTTTATTTTATCATCTTTTATTATTATAATCTTAGTAACATCATAGCCTACATCAATGACCATGCATCCAATAACTCTTTCATCCTTATATAATGTAGAATTTGATATAGCTACAGGCTCAAAAATAATATCTATAACCTTTAGAGAAGCTTTGTTTACTGCTTTAAAAATATTGTTTAAAATAGTAGTTTGGCACAATAATATTTTCGCATCAACTTCTAATTTTGACCCACTCATACCAAGGGGTTCCTTTATATTGTTATATCCATCTACAATAAATTGATCAGGAATAACATCCACAATCTCATATCCAGATGGTACGTTTATCATTTTTGCAGCCTTAATTACTTTTTCAATTTCATTTTGTGTTATTTCCTTATCCTCAGAGGAAACTGCCACTATACCTTTATTTTCAACTAAATCGCATATGTTTTGAGGAATGGAAATTACAACATCGTTTATTTTTTCATCTATTAGCTGCTCTAATTTATAGACAGCATTGCTTATTGCATCGCTCACATTATCTATATCCGTAATAACACCACTTTTTACGCCAAAAGTCTCAAAAGAAGTGGTTCCTAATATCTGAACTTTTTTATTTTTATCTAATTTTCCTGCTGCAACGCAAACCTTAGATGAACCAATATCTAATGCAACAATTACTCCATCCATTTTGTACTCTCCTCTCTTTTTGTAACCATCAAAAATATATATTCCACATTTATTAATATATCCCTGCAAATTTTTTAATTAAATATTAAAAATTGAACGTATTCAAATTTACCTTTTATTTAAAAATATATGTTGTAAAATTAAGCAATTATTTATATATGATAATATAATTACACTAATCATTTATATTATCAATATTAATTTTCCTAAAATGCTTTGTATGAAACCAAACTTTGTCATTTCTAAAAATTATACCCTGTATAACAACTGGAAACCATGTAATAATATATACTGAATAAAATAGATAGTACCACATGCTTTTTATCGATAACTTTTTATCTAAAATCATGATTATTATTGGGTAAACAAATTGCATAAATGCTATAAGCACAGTGCCTATAGAGACTACAGAAGATGTTCTTGTAATATTCATATCGAAGGAAATAAGGTTAAGCAAAGATTCTTTATTTACAAGAAAGTAAAGAATTTTTGATAAAATATGAAGTAAATAGTTTATAGCAAATAGAGTAAGTGTAAATGGCTGCGCAATATATATTGCGCAATCTATAGCCTTTAGATCAAAATCTCTAAAGCCTTTTTTAATCAATTTAAAAAAATTCCTAACACATACATCTGCAAACCCTTGCATCCATCTTTTCCTTTGGGACATAGAATCCCTTAAATTAATAGGTTTTTCGTCATATATTATTGCATCATGACAATAGCCAACTTTATAATCTTTTAATATAAGCTTGCATGTAAATTCTAAGTCTTCAACCAAGCTTGTAGTCTTCCATCCAATCTTTTCTAAAATCTCTCTCTTCATAGCAAAGCCAAAACCTGTCAATTGATTTGAAAGACCAAGATTATACCTTGACAATTGGAATATCCTATTTTGCATCCACGCAGCTATTGAATACCAAGCAGTCATATACGAATCAAATGGATTTTTAGAATCAGCAAAACCTTGAACAACATCATAACCTTCATTTAAAGTATTATTCATTTCTTTTAGAAAATTCTTATGAATTAAATTATCTGCATCTACAATAACAACTACATCATAATCTTCACCTAGCTCATTTAGCCTGTTAAAGGCCCATTCAAGTGCATAACCCTTACCTACAAGAAGATCATTGTTTCTAACGAGAACATTGACCCCTTGTTCTCTTACCTTTTTTTCAGTATCATCACTGCAATTATCTGCTACAATATAAAGTTTGTATAAATTTTTATCATAATCTAATTTATGTACACTATTAATTAAGTCCGTAATAACAACACCTTCATTGTGGGCACAAGATAAAATTAAAAATTTATGCTTTTTATGTGATAATGGGTCAGCCTTTCTTTTAAAGATTCCAAATATAGAAAGTATCAATAAATAAATGCTAAGCGCAAATAAAATACCATTGAAAACTTTATAAGGACCTGAATTCATTAACCTTAAAAACAATTGGAATCCATGCAAAATAATGACCTCCAATATATTTATTTTGTGTTTTATTATGTTTATCAATATTATATAATTATATAACATTTTTTACATGAATGCATTTTTTTTATTTAAAAATTATAAATATAACCATCATAACCCCAAGGTTTTTTTAGTTTTTTTTAAAGGTTAACCTATATTTTGGGATTTAAACTAAAAAACTTACCCCATAAACATAAGTTAACCTAAAAAAAATCTTATAATTATGTTTAATCATTCATTATATTTTCGATCTTTACATTTGTTATATAGGTGTTTATTATATCCTCATATTTTTGTCCTGCTTCAGCAAGAAATTTTATTCCATTTTGAGATATACCTGCGCCATGACCATTGCCACCACCATATATGGTTATAGAATCTAATACATCATCTTCTCTTTCTATATCAAATGTTATAAATGTAGATGGCAATAAGCTATAATTAACACGAGTAAGGTCTTCCATATAATCAGAAGCACCACCTTTTGCCATGTAAAGATACACATCTTCTCCTTTTGTATATGCTTTAGAGGGCCTTAATAGATTTCTTATGTAGTATTCTCCTATGACTTTTACTTCATCTTCTTTACCCTTTATTGAAAGCTCTATTATATTCCCACCATTCCCTCTTTTTTCTACCTTTATATCTAAAATTTCACCTATTGAATAATCAACATCATTCCTTACTTCCCATTGCCCTTCGCTATTTTTATATAAAACAAGATCAGGGCTTCTATCATGCAAATATGCTAAATTGCTCTCTATTGTATTTTTTAATTCATCTTTATTAAATGAAACTTTCCATCTAAAGAAAGGGGCTTTAGAATCATGACTATTTAACTTTAAATTTTTATATATAGCAGCCAATCTTTCTTCATTTAAATCTGTAAGTTCAATCTTGTTGGTGCCACCTTCATCATAAAGAAAGCTTTGGCAAGGCATAGATGCGTCTTCAATTAATTCTCCACCTCTATACCAAACTTGAGGAGGTGTTGATGAAAATCCTGATGATGTGGAATAAAAATACACAAATTCTAATTCATCAAGGGTATTTTTAATGACTAAACCTTTTGTATCTTCAACAGCCTTTTCAACATTATCATTATATGATTTATTATTGTACACCTGGCTCCTTATGCTGTCTTCTACCCAATACCCTTTTGAAGAGTATTTATTAGAAGCATACTCTCTATAAGCAAAAGTTCTAGATAAAATACTCTGAACTTTCAAAGCTTCTTCGTGACTATTATACCCTATTTCAGAAGGAACTACACCTTTTATATAATTTTCTATAGGAACCTCGTTTATGACGTTAAACATATTAGAAGATACATTGCATATTTCTATAAGCCCATAGTACTTAGGTATGACTGAGTCACTGCCCCCCCTAGTAAGCCCTGGTATTGTTATGTATAAAAGCCTTGGGCTAATCCTTACCTCTTCCTTATAAGATGCCTTCTCGCCCATAGCATCTAAATATATCATTCCATTCTCACAGGAGACATTTATTGATTCATCTTCAATATATTTCATCCCTTCAGGTGAATCAATAAAAAAACCATCCTTGCTAGATAATGATAGATTCTGAAAGTTAATGTTGTCATCACCGCTTTGATTCACATCCTTTGACAGAGCAACTCTTATGTAACTATAATCTGGCTCTTTATGTATCTTTATCTTTGAAATAGCTCCATCCTTTTCTATGATTTCAACTTCAGTCATTCCAATATGGAGAGCTTGTTTCCAATCGCAATTTATCCACTTTCCATCTTCTTTCTTCATGCATTCTACAAGATCAGAAACATCCTTTAGGCCTATATTGTCAAATAGTATCTTATTATCTGCAATATACAACCTCTTTATCTTGCCCAATTCTCCAGTTATAATATCCTCAGGATTATTTTCAATAGACTTTCCTTCCATAATTTTGCTCTTTTTTAAAACTTCATCATCTTTCACACCATTTATATTTTTTGCCACATCACATGAAGTAACTGAAATTGAAAAGATCAACATGATTATGACTATTGGTTTTATCTTCATAAAATTCCCCTCTACAATATAGTTTTAAAACTTAATACTAATAATTATGTAAAAATGAAAAATATATGATAAAAAAACCTTTACTTAATCAATAGATTTTATGCTTTTTAAAAATTCATTTACCTCATTTTGACCGATGTCGTTTGTAAAATAAGCCTTGATTATAAATGCAAAATCTTTATAGTCAGCAATATAATAATCTATCTCAATTTTTTGTTCATAATAAGAAGGAGAAGCTATTTTATAGAATTCAAATGAAGTATTTGCTATTTTAACATTTCTATCCTTTGATATATTAAACTTTCTTTCTGAATGCCTTTCAATATCTGAAACTTCATCCTTTATAGCATCATATATCATATCATCAGAATTTGTCTTTTTTATTAGGATAAATATTTTAGAGAAGGTATCTTCATTCTTAAATGCTATAGGACATGCTAAACTCTTATTGGAATTTTTAAATTCATACACTTGATCTTTATTATATCCAATTACTGCATCGTTTTTATCTATTTTGCTAAACTCTAATAGATCGCTTTTGTCCATGACTTTCCAATCTTCATTTAACTTTATCATAATATTAAAAGCTTTATTTATATAATAATCGTCTGTACAAGAGCCTAAATCAAATTCTTCTAAATTTTTATGTATAGCTTTATCTTTTACACAAGAGCATAGTAAAAACATACAAAAAAAGCATATGAATACTTTTTTAACGATAATCCCCCCTAGAAAATAACATTTATATTAATATTATATCATATTACATTAAAATTTAATAATGAAATTTTTCATAATGGTTGACTTGCTTTAAAAATAATTATTCATATTTTATTAATAATTTTGACAAAATACATACATAATTGAATTATATTATTATGTTAAAGGTAATAATATAAAAACAATATTGTTGATAGGAGGTTATTATTAATTGGATACTGATATGGATGGTTCATTCATTAATAATTCAACAGGCTCAAAAAATAATTTTGAAGGCACTCATTATGATTTTGATCAAACAAAAAAGTTTGTAAATGAAATTGAGTTAGGACACACTCCTCGTATTAACAACATTGATGAATATAGATATAACTTTGAAAATTTGAATTCTTCCCCCCAAGAAGAGATAACAGGTTTTGAAAAGCAATCAATTAATAAAAACACAAATGTTGACACAAACCCAAATTCACAAAAGTATAGTTTACGTACTGAAAGGCCTAGAAAAAAGAAGAGTAATTTTTTTAAATATTTAGCGTTAGGATTGTTTTGTTCCATAATATCAAGTATTCTATCGATATATGCTGTACTGTACATAATTCCTGAGTCTAAATTTTATAAAAACTCTTCTTTTAAAGAAGAACTCGATAACAAGATAAATTCAAAGGTATCAGAAGCAGTAGATGCTGCATCTTCTAAAATTAAGCATATAGAAGCAGTAACAGGTAACGAAGGATTAACTGTCGCAGAAATAGCAAGCAGAGTTTCCCCAGCTGTTGTTGGTATTTCTAAAGACATCACTTATAACTATTTTTACGAAGTAGAGAGTTTTGGTTCAGGTGTAATTTTCTCAGAAGATGGATTTATTTTGACAAACTATCATGTTGTTGAGAACGCAAAAAACGGTCAAGTTCAAGTAGTTTTTCATGATGAAAAAACTGCTCAAGCTAGAATAGTCAATTATAATAAGGCTATGGACGTTGCTGTTGTTAAAGTAGACGGCCAACAAATGCCTGGTATAGCCACATTAGGTGATTCTTCCGACCTAAAAGCAGGTGAGCTAGCAGTGGCATTTGGAAGTCCATTGGGCAGACAATATTTAGGATCTGTATCAGCAGGTATCATTTCTTCCCCCTCAAGAGTAATATCTGCAACACAAAATGGCACAGCACATGTAATTCAGACAGATGCAGCCATAAACCCAGGTAATAGTGGCGGTCCTTTAGTTAATTCGAACGGTCAAGTAATTGGAATAAATTCTGCTAAAATCAGCGAAAACACTAATGGACAAAAAGTTGAAGGTATGGGCTTTGCTATACCAATCAACGAAATAAAACCTCTCCTTGATAAGGACACTGAAAATAATTTAATTGTTGACAATCCTAATATAACAAACCAGTCAACACTCAACACTACTGAATATAGAGGAGTTTTATTAGGTATATCGGTTGGCTTTATTTCAGGAGATACTGCAAAAGATAATAATTACCCAGAAGGGCTTTTAATTACAAAAGTAAATAATGGAAGCCCAGCTGATAGAGCAGGAATAAAAGTAGGCGATATTATTCTGACTGTTGACGGCAAAAGAGTAAAAGATGGTATGGAAATAAAGGAAATCATTAAAGATATGAAGCAGGGTGATAAAGTTGTTGTCCAAATACAAAAGAATCTTAATGAGCTTCCAAAAAATATTACAGTTACATTCTAACAATTTGATAAAGATCTAATCCTAGGATAAAATAATCTTAGGATTAATTTTTTTGAGGTGACAATTATGGTTAATACTGGGTCCATTACTTATATCCTGCTTGCAATACTCATCGTAGTTTTATTAATTGCTATTTTCATCGCACTTATTAAAAGGGTCTTTAAATTTTTAATATTTATACTAATACTATTTATCGTTTATTTAGGATATCAATATATTGTAAATTCTATAACACCTATGGAATTCATAAACGGCATTAAAATCGATATTTCATATTTAATTAAGTCTGCACAAAACTATAGCAAGATAAAAAAATCCTCTGATGAAATAAAAAAAATAATAGATAGTGGTGACTTAAGCGAAGAAGCTATAGATAAAATTGTTGAAGAAAATAACAAGCTTTATAAAATAAAAGATGAGATGATATCACTTCCTCATTCTAAAGTATTAGATCAATATCACTCCCTATATGTGTTAAATTTAGATAAATCCCTTGCAACATCCGACGCTATGGTGCTCATGATCCGTGGAAAAAAAGAATCAGGGGATTTGATTAATAATTTAAAAGAAAAGGTAAATACTATATTTGACTATATAAAAGATATAAAATAATATAAAAAGAAGCAAAATAAAGTAGATTTTGCTTCTTTTTATATGAGGTTTATGTAAATTTTAATTAAGGACCATGCTTGAAATTTTATCTTTCCCAAGTTTATTTACCATATCTTTTATTTCATCATAGCCTATATCTTCACTCTTATACTTAAAGTCAAGGAGTAAACTAACATATTTAGAATACATGTCATCATAGGCTATTAGTTTTTTTATTTTCCATAAATCATCGATTTTTTGAAGTTCTATGTAATAATTATCACTATAACTCTGCTCTTTAAAATAATATTCATATTCATCATCTTTGCAATACTTTTTATTTAAAATATATTCTAAAGTGAAAGTTGTCTTAGCAGTGTTGTTATGTATATCAAAATTTATATTATAAATATTTAGTTGTTTTAAGTTATATCCTAAACTCATAACTATATTATAATAATTATTAAACAACAAATAATTCATTCCTTGTTTTGATTCTAAATCATCCTCAATAAAGACAGGTTTAATATTTAAAAGTTTCTTATTTCCTATATTATCTATATATGTTCTGAAAAAATCATATAGAAAACATCTCAATGAATCCTCTTCACTCTTATTTGTATAAAATATTTTAAATATGTCAGAATCATAAAACTTATTGGTATATTCTTCTGATATCTCCTCGTGAATACTAAGCATAGTTATAATATCACTCAACTTTTTATCATAGTTGAGAGATTTAGTCTTTTTCACTAAATCTAAAAATTCATCAGAAAAAGATTCTACTTTTAAATTATTATTTATTTTTTCATCTATATCAATTAAATTACTCTTGTTGCACCCACTAAATAAAAATATAAAAATAATCAAAATAATCAAGCATCTTTTGTACATGGGTAAATACCTCATCCATTAAATTTAATATAAAAATACTATTTTATATACTAAAAAAATATCTCATCAGATTGGAGGGCAAGATTAAAATATTTCAAAGATTCCTGCATATTATTCATTTTATTATATAGCTCCCCAATCTTTATGTATCTTTCAACTAATTGCTTTTCAGAACCAAATTTCTGAAGAGCATCAAGAGATAGATTCAAATACATCTCTGCTAAAAATATGTTTCCTTCTTGTTCTAGTATTAAAGATTTATAAAAATACGCTTTCTCTATGTATTCTATGTTGTTTATTTCGATAGCAATATTCAATATCTCATCACAAAATACAGATAAATTTTCCTGGCAATTATATTTTAATTTTAAATATACATATTTTAAAACATGTTTAACATAATTTTCTCTATCTTCTTTATTTAAACCTGCAATAAGAGTATTCAATATTTCATTTGCTTCAGCTATGCTCCCATTTCTAAACATGATTTCAGCAAAATTTTCTTTTGAGGATCTAAAAAATTCAAAATCCGTATTGTAATATTCCTCTAATGCTTGTTTTCTGTCATCATTAATTTCATTATGTTCGATTAAATCAATTATGCTTAAAAAATAATTTGCTTCTTTTGCCCATTTGCTATCTTTATCCTCTAAAATTTCTAAAAGCTCATCTTTAAATTGAATTATATCATCATCGTCATCATCTTTTATGTAATTATTTATTTGATTAATTAAGATCTTTAAGTATTCTGCATTATATTTATCTTTTAAAGTCTCATCTTTTAAAAGCACCTTGCAATTATGTAATCTCTTATTCGCCTCATCATACTCATATATTTGTGTATAATAAGAACTTAAATCTAAAGAAAAAATCAAATCATTTTCAGGATTATTATTTTCTAAACAGTTTTTATAATAACTAAAGAGTATTTTTTCTATAGAATCATAATCTTCTTTTTGCATGTAATGTTCAAACATCAGATGATATATCTTAAAGCTATTATCAAAACTTTTATATTCTTCAGCATATTGAAGAAGATATTTTAACTGCGATTCATAATCTGTTTTATCAAAATACTTATTGATATTATTTATATAATATCTTATCTGTTCTGGAATATCCTGCTTTAAATAATCATAGTTTATATTCAATTTTTCAGATATATATTGCAAAAGTTCTGGTTCAACTTTTATCTTTCCATTTTCAATACAGCTCATCTTTGAAACTGAAACTTTATTGCTACATAAATCTTTTAAAGTTAAACTTTTATATATTCTTTCTCTTTTAATCTTCTCTCCAGTAGATAATATTTCCATCATATTTCCCCCTATCTACACTATGTTTTTTGCACTATTTAAAGAATCTATTCCACTATTTAAAAATAACCTTGCTTTCTCTGCTTCATTATTATCGATATAAAATTTACCTAATAAAAATGAAACATATATGATTTCCTTAGTAAGAGAATTTTGTTTGGCACACTCTAAAGCTCTTACTAAGCTTTCCTCTGCAATTAAAGTATTTTCTTCAAGTAAATTCTTCTTATAACTCAATATGTAATATTTTATTTTATTTTTAACATTATTATTTATGTATAATTTTGCTTTATTAAAATACTCTTCAAAATCTTTAATATCTCTTTTGTATAGATAATACTCACATAAATCTAAATATATCTCTGCCATGTTGTTGTCTTTATTATTTAATTTTAAATCTTTTACTATCTGGAAATGCTCAATAGAATCTTCAAAGTTTCTATGCTTAAAATAGAGCTTTCCTAAATTGCTCTCTAAATCACAATTAATATCATAATTATAAAGATCATTAAATATTTTTTTGAATTTATCCGATATTTTAAGAGCCTTTTCAAATTCCCCTTTTTCTTCAAGCTCCTTTGCCATCTGTAAAAGCGTGTTTGCATATGTTCTTTTATCATTTATATCTCTTTGCTTGGTCTTTAACTCATCGAGATAATAAATAGCTTTTTCCTTTTTCCCTAAAGAATCAAAGCATTTTGCTATGTAATAATAAATCCTCTTAATGTAAGTTTCATCATTTATATCATTATTATTATATATAAATTCAGCCTGGTGAAAATATGATAGAGCAACATTAAAATATCTCAAGCTCATCTTAATAATCCCAAGGTAAATAAAGGAATTTATAAGATCTTCATATTTATTATTAGTTAAAAAAACGCTGAGGCACTCTAAAAACATTTTAGATGCTTCTTCATAATTATTCTTTAAAAAGTATATTTTACCAAATAAAAAGTTTATATAAGCTGTCTCTAAAGTAATATTGTATCTTTTTACAATAGAAGAAGCTTTTTCTAGAAACTCAAATACTTCATCATATTTTTGATTGTAGATAAGAGCTTCTGCAATATTTCTATAATATTTAGATATTTTCTCTGCCTGTGTTTCTTCTGATTCCATGAGATATTCCACAGTAGTATTTAAATTTGAAGCCAAATAATGCAATAAATCCATACTTGGCTTTGATTTACCTGATTCAATAAGACTTATTTGACCAGGAGTTATTCTCTCTCCAGCTAAGTCTTTTAGTATCATATTCATCTCTTTTCTGCATTTTTTAATCTTTTCCCCTAAAGATAAAATTTCCATTTAAACATCTTCCTTTACTTATATGTAGGTTAAAAAAATCATAAATATATAAAAAGTATTATCATTATCAGAGTTACAAGTAAAAATGCGCAATCACTATAATTTATAGTAACTACGCACCAAATAATACTACTTAATCATATACATAACATTTTCATAACAGTCGGTAGCAAAACCTTTAGCTGCTTTTATGCCGTTTTTTACTCTTTTTTTTGTACGTTTATCTAGTTCAGGCATAATTAACATACCTGCAGCAGCACCTATTAATAAACCTGTTGCCATACCTGTAAATATTTTACCTGAATTCATTTATTTCACACTCCTTTATTTAATTCAATATATAGGATGTGTAGTAAATAAATTTTTAAACATTTATCTATAGCTTAATTTAAATTAAGACAAATTATTTTATAAAATTTTGCTATAAATACATATTTTAATAATTATTGTGTAAATTTTTCATTCTAGTCCTAATAAAGCCTATATAAGCTAAATATATAAAATTATGTCATATGTGAATATTGATCTACTCTACAGGTTTTTTATTTATAAAGTGCTTCTTAACTGCTATAAATTTAATAATATTTAATATTTGGTGGAGTTAACAAATACTTATTTATATTGTTGTAAAACCATAATTAGATAAGGTAACACGCTTATCTTATGTATATGGCAATTTTATTTTATTAATTACCTTCAACTTTTACTGAAACAATTTTATCATCTATTAATTTTTTAGAATCAATTGTACTCTCTCTTTTTTTGCTATAAAGTGTTTCTATGTTTTTAACAATTATTTTGATATTATCAATGCCCAAAAATCCTGCAAAGAAATTTGCTCCTTCCCTTATGGACATTATGATATCCTCTTCTCCAGCCCAGTTATCTACTATGATTTCTCTCGGCAAATCATTTATCAGCGAATTTAAAGCAAAAAGTGCAATGGCTACATCATCTATCTTACCTGCAAAAGGAACGAACGGAATAAGGTCAATTGGAGAAACCATGTAAACTATAACAGCTCCTACAATGGCTTTTGTTTTTACAGGTACTCTCTTATCCTTGAACAATCTGAGCATTAATGCTAAAAGATCTGGAAAAAATAAAATATATTTTGACAATTTTTCATATTTTGTTGGTATCTTTTCTTCTATAGTACCCCTTATCTTTGTATAATTATCATTTGTCTTTTTAACCATGGCTTTTGATATAACAATTGGCATTTCTTTTTCCTTTTCTTGAGGTGCTTTATCAGGTCTATACTCAATATTTTTAACTTTTACTTCAATATAATTATTTCCATACTCAATAGAATCTATTTCTAAATTAACCATAGGCACTTTTTCCAGTACTTTGGAAATATCAACGCTTATTTGTTCTTTATTTATTTCAATTCCAAGATCTTTGACAGAATTTTGAGCTTGTTTTAAAGCCATATTCTTTACAAAATCCGGAATTCCGATTTTGGCAACTTTTATTTTTAAAATTCTAAGCGTAACTATTCCATCTTGTGAACTTCCAATTGCAAGTGATGCATAAAATGGTATCTTAAGTCCTGCTTTATATGAACCAGATACCTCTATAGTATCTTCAAGTTTAAACTCATCAATCGTTAATCCTTTTACATCAACAAATTCTTTAATAGCTGACATTATATCCTGCGAACTTAATTTTATAGACACTCCTGATATGTTCATAACTTATTCCCCTTTAATAATCATTGCACTTGTGTTTATTTTAGTATACAAATAATTAGAAATTAATTCAATAGTTTTTAAGCTCAAATCAAATATTTATTTAAATATTTTATTAATCTCTTTAAAAACTTATGTAAAATTAAAGTTTTCTACTCTCTATACGAAAATACAATTTAGATGATAATTAGATGATAAAATACAAATACCAAAAAATATATTTAAAAAATCAATTTATCGCCTTGCGATAAAATTTCCATAATTTGTAGATATAAATTCAAATTTTTGTCATACTGTGCAAAGTTAATCTTTAAATTAACTATCTACTGATAGCCTCAATTCAAAGTAATATCAATGAATTCTTTGATAAAATTACTTTAAATTAAAATTAAAGATATTTTATAAATATAGTTTTTAAATTTTAATCCTTATTTTTAAAATTCAAATTAATTTTTTTCTTTAAATGATATAAAAAACATAAAATAAAATTTCAATCCATTAATTAACATAAAAGCATTTATTTTCATTTAAACTCTTATGCACTAAATTTAATTAAAATAAAAAACTAATAATAAAATATATTTATAGTTAAATTTTCAATATGGTATAAAAAACCAATTTTAAAATTAAAGCTTTTTATCTTTTATACGAAAATATTTATTAGGAGATGATGATTATGAAAGCATTAAAGATAGAGTTTAAAAAAGTAATTCCTTATTTAATTATATGTATTTCTCTCACTATAGCTCTAATATCAAAATTCTTTTTAAATGATAGTGCTGTATCCTTAAGTTATACTAGTTTTCTTACAAATTTAAATGGAGGCAATGTTAAAGAGGTTTTCTTTGACAATAATTCATATATAGAATTTAAAATGACAGATAAAAAGACCTATAAAACTGATAATCCAAGGCTTGAAAACTTTAAAGAAATGCTGCTTTTAAAAGGCGTAAAGGTAATAGAAACAAGAAAATTCAATCCATGGTTTGACATACCTATAGTTATATTCATTTCAGGACTTCTCTATCTTATTGTAGTTAAAGCAAGCAATACAAAAGAACTAAAGAATGCTAAGGAAGTTGACCACTTGACATTAAATAGCTCTGAAAATATAAATATATTATTTGATGATGTAGCAGGTAATTATGAAGCAAAAGAGAGCTTAAAAGAGGTTGTAGACTTTTTAAAAAACCCTGAAAAATTTTCCAAATATGGCGCAAGACTTCCAAGAGGAGTTATGCTCTATGGTGATCCTGGAAATGGAAAAACTCTCATTGCAAAAGCCTGTGCGGGAGAATCAAATGTACCGTTTTATGCCCTTTCAGGTTCAGATTTTGTGCAAGTTTATGTAGGGGTAGGAGCTTCTAGGATAAGAAAGTTATTTTCAAAAGCAAAGTCTCATGGTAAAGCTGTAATATTTATAGATGAAATAGATGCTATTGGTAAAAAGAGGAGCAATAGTGCAGCTTCTTCTGATGAAAGAGATCAAACTTTAAATGCTCTATTAACCGAAATGTCTGGCTTTTCAGAAAGAGATGGGATAGTTGTCATAGCTGCTACAAATAGACTAGACGTTTTAGATGATGCTCTTTTAAGACCAGGAAGATTTGATAGGCATATAGAAATTTCAATGCCTGATTTCATTGCTAGAAAAGAGATATTATCTCTTCATTTAAAAAATAAACCAATAGGAAATATAGATTTAGATAAAATAGCAAAATTAACCTCCTTTTTCTCAGGTTCAAAGCTTGAAAGCTTGACAAATGAAGCTGCTATATTAGCTTGTAAAGAAAATGCATCTTGCATAGATGACACTCATCTAGATAGAGCCTTTTCTATAGTGATGGCAGGTTATGAAAAGACAAATTACAGCAGCATAACTGATTTAGATAAAAAAATAACATCATATCATGAAATAGGCCATGCTCTCTTAAATATGATCCTCATCCCTGAAGATAAGGTTTCAAAGGTGACAATAATTCCAACTTCAAAGGGTGCAGGGGGATATACAATGAGTATAGCCGAGGACAAGATGTATTATACTAAAGATTATATAAAGAAAAAAATAATGATACTATTAGGTGGAAGAGCTGCAGAAGAGATAATGTTTGGCGAAGAAAATATAACAACAGGAGCACACAATGATATTCAAAAAGTAAGCGATATGCTCCTTAAAATGATAACAGAATATGGTATGGGGCATTCCATTGGGCTTATGAATTATTCTTGCCTTCAAAACTACGGAATCTCATCTTCTGAAATATTTAATGAGAGCAAGAAGATGCTAGATGAATTGTATAAAAATGCAAAAGATATCCTTATAAAAAACAAAAATATTCTATGTTCACTTTCAGATAGGCTTTTAAGTTCTGAAACTCTATATGAAAAGGATCTCTATGATATAGCATAATTGATGCTATAAATAAATAAAGGTACTATAAATGAAATTATAATTTATAGTACCTATTTATATAAAATATTAATTATACTTGAAATTATTATAACTTAAATTATAATAATTATGAGGTGGTTTGATGAATAGGTTTATAAATAGAGAAAATGAATTAGAGTTTTTAAATACAGAGTATAATAGAGAAGGATCTTCTTTGATCATACTTTATGGGCGCAGGAGAGTTGGTAAAACATCGCTTATTCAAGAATTTATAAAAGAAAAACCTTTTATATATTTCTTAGCTTCAGAAGAGTCTGAATATCAAAATATAAATGCATTAAAAAAACTAATTGCTGAATATACAAGCAATGAGCTTCTTAAAGAAACAAAAATCGATAATTGGGATATATTATTTAAAACACTGAGCCAAAGTATTTTAAATCGTTTTATCTTAGTAATAGATGAATTTCAATATCTAGGCAAGATAAATACTTCCTTTCCTTCCATTTTTCAAAGAATTTGGGATATATCATTAAAAGATAAAAACATCATGGTAATATTGTGCGGTTCCTTAATTCATATGATGGAATCTCAAACATTATCCTATAATAGCCCTTTATATGGGAGAAGAAGCGGTCAAATTAAATTAAAGCAGATAGATTTTAAGCATTATCATAAGTTTTTCAATAATCTTAATTATAAAAATCTCATAGAATTTTATTCTGTAACTGGTGGCGTTCCTAAATATATCGAGATGTTTTGCGATAAAATAGATTTATTTTTTCAAATAGAACAAAACATCTTAAACAAACAGAGTTTTTTATTTGAAGAGCCTATCTTTTTATTGCAGAATGAAGTTAGCGAAATAGGAAGTTATTTTTCCATCATTAAAAGCATTGCAGCAGGTAATCATAAATTAGGAAATATAAGCAATGATTTAGAAATTAAACAGACAAGTCTCACAAAATATCTTAAAACCCTTATAGATCTCGATATACTAAAGAGAGAAGTGCCTATAACAGAAAGAAATCCTGAAAAAAGTAAGATGGGACTTTATAAAATTCAAGATAACTATCTAAACTTCTGGTTTAAATTTGTTTATCCTGAGAAAGCAAAGCTTGAGATTTGTAAAACAAAATATGTGATGGATAAAATCAAGCAAAACTTTATAGATAATCACGTTTCTTACATATATGAAGATATATGCATAAGTGAAATGTGGTCTCTTTACGAAAAATTAAACTTTAACACTATTGGCAGATGGTGGAATAACAAAGAAGAGGTTGATATTGTAGCCTTTGATAGCACAGGTGATGACATTATCTTTGGAGAGTGCAAATATAGGGTGGAAAAAATGGATGTGGATGTATTCTTCTCCCTCCTTAACAAAAAAGAACAAGTAATATGGAAGAATGAAACAAGAAGAGAAAAGTTTATATTATTTTCTATCTCAGGATTTACAGATAGATTAAGAGAACTTGCTTCTAATAGGGATGATTTATTATTATTTGAAGAAAATCTATTAGTAAATTTATAAAAAAAGCATGAAGAAAAAATCAGCTATTTTCTTCATGCGTCATGCTTAATTTTATATTGTTTTTTCAACTTTAAAACCATCCTCATCAAAGAACAAAACTTCCAAATCATCCCTTAACTTTAAAATCTCTTCTTCTATTTTGCTCTTTTCATATACCCTTTGGACCATTATCTTTAATTTTCCTTCTATCTTTTTAAGCTCAACATAAATTTGATGCATTAAATACTTTTCATTTAAAATATTATATTGAACCATATTGCAGCATGGGCATCTTAAGCCTAAAAATTCATTAATCCCAAAGCCTGCATCTTTTCTTGTTATCTGCATTATATTTAAATCAGTAAAAGGAAATATGGTATACTTTCCCTTACCGTCCTTTAAATTAGTATCCACCCTGTTCATTATCTCAAGCCTTCTATCATTATCACCATCGTCTATAAAATCCACAAGGATAATGCCATTTAAATTCCTCAAACAAATCTGTTTTGCAATCTCTTCAGCTGCTTCTAAATTTGTCTTATGAATCGTATTTATTAAATCCCTCTCTTTTATATTTTTCTTTGAATTTACATCTATAACATACATAGCTTCTGTTTTATTTATAACGATCTCCCCACCGCAATCTAAAGTGACAGTATTTTTGCAAAGGTTAGATAAAATCTTTTCAAACCCATAGTATTTAAATAGATGTATCTCCTTATTATCATATACTTCTATATCCACAGCATTGTGCTTATACTTATCTAAAACCTGTTGAGCTTTAAGCTTCATATCTTCATCATCTACTATGATTTTATAAAGACCTGAATTTATATTATCTCTTATGACTTTACCTAATATTCCATTGTTATCATATAAAAGAGCAGGTTTTTTATTGTAAATAAGTTTTTTATTTAAATTCGTATAATCTTCATATAAAATATCTATTTCTTCTTGTATCTCCTCTAAACTAAAAAGTGAAGAATGGGTTCTTAAAACAACTCCTATCTTATCAGGCTTCTTTAATTTACTTAAAACCTTTTGACCAAGCTTTCTATCTGAATAGTTTTTTGAAATAGAAGAAACACTTGAATTATTTAAAAGTATTTTTTCCCCTGTTAAGATTATATTTGTTGTAACTTTAGCTTTTTTGCCATCCTTCTCAACTTTCTGCACTTGAACTAAAATTTCATCGCCCTTTTTGATATTCATATTTGTATCTTGCAAATATAAATAAGCTTTTTTCAAATTTCCAATATCTAAAAAAGCACACTTTAAACCCCTTGATAATTCTTTAACCACACCCTTATAGATTTCATCTTTTTTAGGAATATCATTCTTTTTATCTATATAAAATTCTCTGAGTTTATTATTTTTTAAAATAGCTATCCTGTTTAAATAAGGGCTTGAATCTATATATATTTCAATCATTCCATCAACCTATCAAATAAAGAGGTATATATGAATTTTTATTCATAGTATACATTTCAATCCTTTCTATATGAGGAAAACTATCTTTATCTAAGGAGTCCATGTTATCCCTTAAAAATTTAGCTAAAAGCTTTGGAGATAGATTAAATACGCTTCCGCTCTTTAACATGGTAACGATCTTAAAATAACCAAACTCAACTGTATAATTAAGTTCAATTATGGCTTTTTTTATATCAATTACAGCTTCTGAAGTTTTTGTAGCCTTAGTATAATCCCACTTCTCTTTACTTATGAGGCTTTTAAACTCTTCAAGGCAAGAAGCATCACCCTCTATCTTTAAATCTATGGTATAAAGACATGCTTCTAACATAGCCATAGATTTTTGAGTATTCTCTTCTCTTATCAATTTTACATTTAAAAACTCTATATTTTCATCGCTATTTTCATTTAAATTCTTTAAAATAAGCTTCTTATCTAACTCATTTTCAAGATATAAGTCTAGATAGTCTCCTTGAGAATATACCCCAACTGCAAGAGGCTGCGCAAAGGAAAACTCCATATGAGGATTAAATCCTTGAGAGTACACCACAGGAATATTGCTCCTTTTTATTATCCTCTGTACAGCTTTTAAATAATCAAGGTGAGAAATAAATTTTATATCTTTGCCTTTAGTTAGTTTTACAAGATATCGTACCATTGAAACACTCCCCCTCTAATTCCATATTTATACCACAACCCATGCAACGTTCCCTGCAGTCTCGTGTTAAAATAGCCTCCTTAGCATTTTCATTTTCTAAAATCAAATAGTCCTTAGCTACACCAATATCTATAAAATCCCATGGCAACACTTCATCATAATTTCTCTCTCTATAGGCATAAAACTCAGGATCTATATTGCTTTCACAAAATGCCCTCATCCATACATCGTATTTAAAGAAATCGTTCCAGCCATCGAATTTAGCTCCAAGTTCATATGCCCTTATTAAAGCTTCAGCTAATTTCCTATCTCCTCTTGCAAAAACAGCTTCCAAAAAGCTAAGCTTTGTATGATGATAGCTTAAATTGACTTGCTTTTTAAGCTTATTCTTTATGAGTTTAACCTTATCTAATATATCACCTTGCTGATGCTGATTAGCCCATTGAAACGGAGTAAATGCTTTTGGTACAAAAATAGCTATACTTGCATTGACTTTTAAGTTCTTTGCCCTTTTCTCCTTTGGTATTTTAAAATATTCGTCACAGATCATATTGCAAAGATCTGCTATACCTTCTGCATCCTCCATAGTCTCATAAGGAAGCCCAAGCATAAAGTAGAGCTTTATTGTTCCCCAGCCTTTTAAAAATGCATTGCGGGTAGCTTCTAATATCTCATCTAAATTTACACCTTTATTTATCACATCTCTCATCCTCTGGCTCCCTGCTTCAGGTGCAAATGTAAGACCACTTTTTCTCACCTTTTGAACCTTATCTACTAAATCTACAGAAAATGAAGCAACCCGTATGGATGGTATTGATATGCTTATCTTCTCTTTTTCGTACTCTTTAGTCATCTCATCAATCAACTCATTTAAATCTGAATAATCACAAGTTGAAAGAGAAGATAAGCTAACCTCATCGTATCCTGTATTTTTTATTATCTCTCTTGATTTATTTATTATTTCATCTTTTTTCTTTTCTCGAACTGGTCTATATATCATTCCAGCTTGGCAAAACCTACATCCTTGTGTGCAGCCTCTAAAAATTTCTACCATAACTCTGTTATGTACGATATCTATATAAGGTACTATGGGCTTATCTGGAAAAGGGGAATCTTTTAGGGTTTTTAAAAATCTCTTTTTTACTCTCTTTGGAACACCTTCTTTTATAGAATAAAATCTCTTTAAAGTGCCATCTTCGTTATATTCTACATCATAAAGTGAAGGAACATAAACCCCTTCTATGGTCCTTGAAGCTTCATATAAAAAATCCCTCTTCCTTCCTTTAAACCCTTTGTATAAATCCAATAGTTCGTTTATAACCTCTTCTCCTTCACCTATTATAAACATATCGCAGATAGAATAAATAGGCTCTGGATTATATGCGCTTGGTCCTCCCATGATTATTACAGGATGATCCTCTGATCTTTCCTCACTCCTTAATGGTATATTAGATAAATTTAGCATGTTTAAGATATTTGTATAGCTCATCTCATATTGCAATGTAAATCCTAAAAAATCAAATTTTGAAAGTTCGTCTTTAGTTTCTAAGGAAAAAAGAGGTATTTTATTTTCTCGTAAGAGTTTTTCCATATCATCGTAAGGGGCAAAGCACCTTTCACAATAAGAATCCTCCCTTTGATTTATGACATGATAAAGTATCCTTCCTCCTAAATGGGACATCCCAACCTCGTATACATCAGGAAAGCAAAAGCAAAATCTTATATCTATATTTTTTAAATCTTTAATGCACATGTTGAGTTCACCGCCAGTGTATCTTGCAGGCATCTCGACTTTGTACAGCACATCATCGCTTATGTTCATCATTCCACCTCTATTAAGTCATTAAATATTCTTTTAAAGTTAAGTTGCCATAGTCCTTTATAGCCTCAACCACTTCTGTTTCATAAATAGTCTCTATTAAATTCATGGAATCATCTAAAACAAGAAAAACTGTATATTTTTTTCTCTCTATCAATTTAACCATTTCAAGCAAGTTCATGTCAATGTGAACAGAGATAAAAAAGTTTTCAATTTTTTTCTTTTTATTAAAAACTGATTGTTTTTTCACTATATCACCTAAAATAATATAATTAGTTCTTTCAATTTCTTCTAAACACCAAAGGGAGATAAACACTGCAAAGATGCATAGGGATAGATTATAATGCACATCACCCTTTTCATCCTTAAAAAAGAGAGTAAATAGATTAAACAAGTTCAATAAAAAAGAAAAGATGATGGATATAAAGAGCATAGTTTTATAGACTTTTTTGTAACTATATTTTCTTGTTAGAAAGCTTGTAAATATCTTCCCTCCATCTAAAGGGAAAAATGGCAGAAGGTTTATAAAACCAAGGGTAAAGTTTATAGTGCATAATTCCCTATATAGTTCATCACTTCCCATTAAACAAAAAAATATACCTAGGATTATATTTGATATTGGTCCTGAAGTATATATTAAAACCTCATCTTTATATGAAGCAAAATCCACCTCATAATTTTGCAGAAAATATCCATATGGTCTCATATTTATAGTTCCGTCTCTATAGCTTAAAAGCCAGCACACTAAAGTGTGAACCCCTTCATGTATAAAAGCCATGATATATGAAATTGCAAAACCAAAGTGAACTATTAAGATCCATGTTATAAATAAGTTCAATAATGACAGCAATTTTTTATTTTTCATATCGACTCCAAGTTAGTGCTAGAATGTATTTACTCTTACTTTATCATATCCTTTCTCAAAAATGTCATATACCTTTTGTATAATTTCAAATTTTTCAATATAAGGCGGCAAAATGCCATTAAAGTAAATATTTTCATCTATAAATGTCAATATATCGCTGCTATTTTTAATATAGCCTGTTTTTAAAGTATAAGCAAAAAAGGTTAAAATTAATACAAATATCAGCTGATATATAAATATATTTATAGTTTTGCTTAATTTATTCTCTTTTTTCTTACCATTTAATGCATACTTACTTTTAAGAGTACTGTAATATTCTTCATAATCATTAGATTCATCCACTTATAATCACCCCATCTAAACTGCTAAAGACCATATAATATTTATATTCTCATTTTTTATAACTATTCTTAAAAATAAAAAGCCTTCTTAAAAAAGAAAGCTTGTTTATATCGCTTCAGATTCTAATAACTTCATCGGCTCAATGTCTAAGAGTTCCATTGGTATTTCATCTTCTTTATAATTCCACTTATTGTTTAAATATCTCATGGTACAAATTCTATCTTCAACCCTTCGTGAAAGCATGGATTTTGATTTATATTTATCAAAGAAATATCTTACTGATATAGCAGCAGGCAAAGCAAAGGCGCCTCCTGCAACTGCTGTAACACCTGCACCGACTGCTATAGCTGCACCGCTTTTTAATGTTCTATAGGATGCATCTTTAACAGCACTCTCAGCATCCTTTTTTCCAAGTATAACTTTTGAACCTTCTGTAGCAATGATTATGACAAATGGTATTATGTCTAGTGTGTTGTCAATAACCTCTTCAAAAATACCGAAAGAATCAAAAGCTCCTAAGTCCATAGCTATTTCATCAGCACAAGTTAAACCAGCTGCAATAGTATCTACTAATGTTTCATTCTTTCTTCTTTTATAGCGTTCAACCAGTTCATTATATGTAGCCATTTTATCTACCTCCAATCACATTTAATAAAGTAATTATAATGAGGCCTACTATTATAATACCTGCAAGCCATGTGATCTGACGTATTATATTTGTATTTGCTTGCGCAGGTTTTTTATCTATTCTCTTCTCTATTTCAGCAAGCTTATCCTCCATAGCGTTTAGCCTTTCTTTAATATCATCATTTTCTCTTCCTAAACGCTCTTGGTCATTGCTGATACCTTCTATAACCATTGCCATCTCACTTGAAAACTCTTCGATTAAAGTCTCAATATCTCTTCCCTTAAACTTATCGATGGCATCTTTTATTGCAACTCCAGGATTTTTTATAGCATTAACCAATTTTTCATTCATAGGTTAACCACCTTCTTATTAAAAGTATTCAATACCCAAATAGAAATTTAGTGATTTTTTGTTTTATAATTCTAAAATTATTATATCATGTATCCTTTTTTATGTAAATTAGATAATTATTTTGATGAAAAAATTCATAGTTTTTTAATAATCACAATCCATACTTTAAGTTCTATTTAAAAAATCTAGTAAAATTTTTAATGTGTTTATATTTGTAGCAAGGGGAGTTTTATGCACATCACATAATCTTATTAGGGCTGACACATCAGGCTCATGTGGCTGAGGAGTCAGTGGATCTCTAAAGAATATTACAAGTTCAATTTCACCTGTTGCAACTTTTGCACCAATCTGCTGATCTCCTCCTTGTGGTCCCGATAAAAATTTGGTCACCTTTAAATTTGTAGCTTCTTCGACTCTACATCCAGTGGTTCCTGTAGCGTATAAATTATGTCTTTTAAAAACTTCTTCATTGATTTTAATAAATTCCACTAATTCATCTTTTTTCTTATCATGCGCAATAACTGCAATATTCATAAATTAAACCTCTTTTTAATTATATGATTTAATTATGCTACTCAAATATGCTATAAGTAAATATTTTTCTCATAAAAAGTTGAAATTTTGTTTTAGTAAAACTTAATTATAACTAAAAGTTACCTTGTTATAAATGATAAATCTATATATAATAAAATCATAACTAGTTATAAATCTCTTCTGAAAGGAGTTGGTTTAATTGAAAATTTATGAGGTGACTAAACTCTAGTTAAATCATAATTAGAGTAATAATCTCACAGGTGCAGTTTATAATCTAAGCTGTGCCTGTTTTGATAAACAAAATTTCTTATCAGGAGGATATTTTGAAGTATAAAAATGCTAAGGATGTTTTACCAGAACATCTTCTTTTAGAAATACAAAAATATATTCAAGGCGATTTAGTATATATACCTAAAACATGTGAAAGAGCTGAATGGGGATCAAAAACTGGTTATAGAGAGCAGATAAATAATAGAAATTTAAAAATAATAACTATGTATAAAAATGGAAGATCAATGGAAGATATTGCATCAGAATTCTTCCTATCGATTGAAAGCATAAAAAAGATATTAAACAAAAGCTCAAAACAAAAAATTGAAATTTAAAATAAGCTTACTTAATTTTAAATGTTTTATGGCAAACATTTAAATAAGTAAGCTTTATCTTTAAAATAAGAATATTAATCAACGTTTAAACTTGCTTTACTTGATACAGCTAAGCAGTAAGTATGCAGAATTAAATTAAAGTAAAGTGGTTTATCAATTACTTAACAGATGTACATTGTTGTAATTTACATTACAGTATATATTATGTAATCATAATAAAATATGTGCATTAAACAAAAACTTTAAATATTGAATTTATTTTTATTCACTTAAAGCCCACCCCTCTAAGAAATAAACTATATCGTCTATTTTAGCTTCCATTATCTTTTCACCTTTTTCCTTTGTTCCAAGTTTTGCATTGCCATTTATTCCATTTTCAGTATCCATCTTTCCGCCTATATGTACCTTTTTAATTCCATTTCTAAAACATCCAGGGACAGTATTGCTATATTCCTCCACTGCATCTTCCATATGTACAAGATCAGGTTTTATATATAACATACAGGAAGTTTCAGATTCATCTCCATGACCTCCTCTTTCTTCCTCACAAATCTCTTCTCTAGTCTCTTTTCCAAGTCCTAATATATCAGTTACAGCAACTGTAACTTTAAATTTATTATGCATATCAGAAGACAATATTTTTAGAGGGCAATGAGTAGAAACACCACCATCTAAAATTAAAAATTTATTTACGCCAAACTTTATAAAGCTTTTAAAGATATCTTTTACAAAATTTATGAAATTAATAGCTTCAATAGATACACTTCCATGAAAATCGATAAAAGCAGGATAATAGGCATAAGGAAGGGTTGGAAGCATTATTACATTGCACCTCTCTACAACCCTATGTGCAATATAGTCTATTACAAAATAATCAGTCCCAAAGGGCAGATGAGGTCCGTGCTCCTTTGTTCCTCCACCTATAGGAAGTACAACAATAGAATCTTTATTTATAAAATCCTTTGCAAAAGTCCATGTAACTTCTGATAATTTAATCCCCTTCATATTTCCCTCCAAAATTCTTAATTTCAATTAAATCATAAATTTTAAAATCATTTCTTGCAAGAGAGTAAAAAATTAGTTATAATAATAAGGTAATGATATGCGCTAGTAGCTCAGTTGGATAGAGTAGCTGGCTACGAACCAGTTGGTCGGGGGTTCGAATCCTCTCTGGCGCACTTATACCAATGGTTTAACTTTAAAATTTTTTAAAAATAGTGTTTATGGTGCTACCGTTTATTTTAACATTGCAAAAAAATAATAGCCCTTTTGGGGGCTATATTTTTTTAATTGATTTTAAGCATAAATATCTTTTATAAGAATCTTTTTAAACCTTTCTTTTATAAGGTTTACAGTTTTATCATAATCTATCGTTTTATCCAATATATTTTTTGCAACATGATAGGATACAAACAATTTATTATTAATAGTTATTGTAGAAAATAATATATTCATCCTAGGATAAGATACCCCTGACGGATATAGTATTAACTTTTCAAGTTTAAGATCTCCATAATTATTAGAAAATTTTGGAGAACCCATATTGGTTATAGTAAAAGAAGGGGTTTGTCTTATTAAATTTTTACCAATTACTGCCGCCACATGATTGCTCCTTTTTCCAAGCTTATTTGAATATGGAAACTCTTTATATGTTTCTGAATTAGCAAGTACCCTTTGAGAAAGCATAGAGGCTTCTACTAAATCTGTTGAAAAATAAGAAAGCGCATTAACTTTTTCTATATCTTTAAAATTATTTAAAGCATATTTTGATTTTTCATGAAAAGCTTTAGCATTTTCCCAAAATGATTTTTCCATATCATAGGTATACTCAATATCTATTGAACCTGCATAACAACTTGCAGACTTTTTTGCTTTTTTGCCTAAATGTTTCCTTAAATCAACAGGTATTAACTGCCTATGGTTATCGTGAGCCTTGTCCACTTCATTTCTTGCAGCAAGGAAAGCTGCTGCCATAGCAGAATTTACTGATACACTGTGTTTTTTACATTCATTTATAAAAGATAAAGTTTCTTCTTCTGTGAATTCATCTATAAGAACTAAATAATCAAAATCCTTAAAAAAAGCCTTATGAGATCTTGCTACATCTTCAGGCGGTAAATAAATTTTTGTCCTTTTCCATCTAGTATTTAAAAAAGTTGTCATAGATTTATTCTTTAACTCTTCAAAAAAATTTATTTTAAATTTAGATATGTACTTTTTAAAATTTTCAATAGATGGCAAGTCCTCTCCATAATCAACTTCAAATTCCATATTTGGATTATTCATCAATTGAAGAATTTGATCTATCAAAATTGTCATTCCAACTCCATCCGATAAGCTATGATGGGCAATAAATATTATCTCCGATTTAATATCTGATTTTAAAAGTATAAATCTAGATAAAGGTCCCTTTAACATATCAAAGCTTTTTTTCCACTCACTTGCAATTACTTTTGAAAAATCACCATCATCATTTCGTAAAATGATGGATACAGGGAAATCATAATCCATTTCATGAAACCAAGACTCACCATTCTTATCCCAAACCAATCTTGCATTTAATATTGGATGGATTTTTCTCAATTTTTTAACTGCATATTTAAATTTATCTTCATCAACATATCCTGAAATTTCCGCAACACTTGCAATTATCGCTCCAGGAGAGCGAATAAATGCAGCTTCTATAGGTAAAAGCTTTCTTTTATATCTATAAATACTTTTATTCTCATCATACATAATCAAAATTAATTAACCCTCCTTTTAAATATTATTAATTAAAATAAAAAATATCTCATAATTTTACAATATTCTGTTATATTAAAATATAATATTTCATCAAAAATTTGTATATGTTTATTCTTAACCCATTATTATAAGAGCATCATAGGAACTAAAATCTTATAATATGAATTTGAAAAATTATAAACTTAGAAAATCAATATTAGATAAATTTAACAATATTTTTTAATTATATAAAATATAATTAAAATTTTGTATTAATAAAGATCACTCTTTAAGGGATAAGGATTCTGTTAAAATACATACTAATATTAAATCTTAATCCAAATTTTGTATTAAACTATATATCTTAGTTATTCAAAATTAGTCATAGCAAAATATCTAGAAAGGAATTTACAATGAAAGGATATACAGATAAACCCATTGAAACTATAAAAAATGATACCTTTGGCATAGGTTCTTATATAAATGGACTGTGCAATTTTATTTTAAATTGTGACACGCCTATGACAATATCCATTCAAGGAGATTGGGGAAGCGGTAAGACCAGCATGATGAATATAATTGAAGATAAAATTCAAGAAGATGTATTTTCAATCTGGTTCAACACATGGCAATTTTCACAGTTTGGTATGAGCGAGAGCCTCTCTATTTGCATGTTTAACAATCTATTAAAGGAGCTCTCTGTAAATGAAGAAAAGCGCCTGCCTATTATTAGCTCACTAACGGGCATTGCAACTAAAGCTTTCCAAGCCACTACCCTCATTGCAGCTGAAAAGATACTAGGAGAGACTATGGCAGGAAAGCTTGATGATATTTATAACAAAAACATCATTGATGATGCTTTTGAAATATTAAAGACATTAAAGATAAAATTTCAAGAAGCAATTGATGAAAAATTAGAAGCATTAAAAAGAAACTGTGTTGTGATCTTTGTGGATGATTTAGATAGGCTTCAGCCTGAAAAAGCAGTGGAGATTTTAGAATCCCTAAAGATGTTTTTAGATTGTGAAAGATGTGTGTTTGTTTTAGCTGTTGATTATGAAGTGGTGGCTCAAGGTATAAAAAAGAAATTTGGGGATTCTGTGGATATGAGAAAAGGTAGAAGCTTTTTTGATAAGATAATTCAGCTCCCTTTTAAAATGCCTGTGGAACAATATAATATTTCAAAATATGTTTCAGATATATTGGATAAAATGAATATAAAATATACTGATGGCGATTTAAATATATATATGGATTTAATCAAATATTCTATAGGATACAACCCAAGGAGTATGAAGAGGCTATTTAATTCTTTTCTTCTTATAAAAAACATCGTTTCTGATCCTAAAATTGGACTTATTTCTGATGAATGGGACGCATCTATCAACAAAGGATTATTTTCTATTTTATGTATGCAAATGGCTCATGAGGAATTTTATAAATTCATAGCTTCAAATAAAGATCTCATTGAACAGGAATTTTTAAATGATATGTCAAACTATGAAAAAATAACTGCACAAGATGACTTTATAGAACTTACAGAATCCTGTCCAGAAGATGAATTGATAGAAGGAAGCATGTTTGTAAAAAAATTGATAAATGCACTAAAGACAAATTCAGATGAAGATCTCTCTGATATTGATATAGATCGCTTTAAATCACTGCTTTTCTTTGCCAATATGACATCTGTTTCCATGCAATCCTTATGTTCAAATGAAAATTCTGATATTGAATGGATTTTTAGAAAGAGAAATAGAGAAGTTGTAAAGATGCTAAATGATCATATATTAAGAAAATATGGAAAACAATTTAAATTATTTACTCCAAGAAAAGCAAGTGGAAACACCAAATTATCGGATTCTTCAGGATATATTGATTGTAATCCTAAGCAAAATATATCTTTTGTCTTTGAATATTTTATAAAAAGAGAGTTGAACAATAACATAACAACTGTGCTTTCATGTGCCATATTTTTAAAAGATAATACTAACCTTGAAGAGCTAATAGATTATTTAGGAGATAATCCCCTAGATATGGATATAAACAAAGCTTTAGGAACATATCAATATATGAATATTTTAAAAAGCCATAAGAAAAATGCTATAGATATAGTGGAGGATTTTAAACCTTATATTGATAAAATTATTGAAAAAGTAAAAATTTTTATGTTATAAAAAATTTAAAAAAGGCTTGAATAAGGCTAAAAAATACTTTTTGCCTAAATTCAAGCCTTTTAATAATAAGATTGATCCATTTTAAATATCTTATTAATCCCTATGACAATGATAACTCCAAGGGCAATTAGAATAACCCCCATCATATTGGCATAACCATAATTATTTGCGGTTAAAGAAGTTTTATAAAGATAAAGGGGTAGATTAAGGGTAATAGAGCCTGGCCCTCCGCTGGTAGTTAAGTAAATTAATTCAAATTCTTTAAGCATACTTGTAGCAGAAAGTATCACAGAAGTTCCTAATATGCTGCGAATCATAGGCAATGTAATGAAAATATCCCTTTGAAAGCTTGAAGCTCCATCAATTTTAGCAGCTTCAATTATTTCTGAAGGCACTGCCATGATTCCTGACAATACTAAGATGCTTATGAGTCCAGCATATAAAATCCAGCTAAGTGTTACAGTAAACATAGCAGTGTCTGTGGAAAAATACCAATTATGAATAAATTTAGTTCCTGTAATTTTAGATATGATTGAGTTTATAAGTCCAAGCTCTGGGCTAAATATATTTAAAAATATAATTCCTAAAGCTGCCATAGAGATCACATTTGGAATCATATATAGTGTCCTAAAAAACTTCCAGCCTCTAGGTTTTTTAGATAAAATAAAAGCAAATAAAGTTCCAAGCAGCACATGAACCGTTGATTGTAAAACAACCCAAATAAAAGTATTTTTTATTGCAATTTTCATATTGGGATCGTTTATTGCATTTATATAATTGGAAAATCCAGCAAAAGTAATCTGCATTCCTCCTTTCCAATTTAGAAAGGAGGAGAAAAACACGATTATAATAGGTACAAGATATACCAAAGAAAAAAGCATGAGTGCAGGCAATAAAAAGAAAAGGAGAATAGCTCTACTATATTTCATTATTATATCCACCCTATCTTAAAAATTTATTAATTTTTATTAGCCGCATCGCTTAAAGCTTTTAAAAATTCTGCTGATGTTATATTTTTTTGTGCAAGAAGTGGATACTGCACACTTATTTCATCCACTACATTGGCATACCATAGGCTTTGAAAATCATTGATGCTCCTCTTTGCACTGGCAGCATTTGCAAGGATTTCATTTATTAGAGGCTTAACCTTATCAGATTCTATGCTCTCCATATCTGGTATATCACCAACTTTTTCAAGCATCAATCTTTGACTTTCTTCACTTGACATGAATTTTACAAAAGCAAGAGTAGCTTCTATCTTTTCAGGAGTTTTAGCAGCTATATTGTAACCAATTTTACCACTATTGTACATAACTTCTCCAGGATAAAGAGCTGTTCCAACTTTATCAGCAAATCCTTCTGGTGCATTTTCAGTATTGTAAAAATCCGATACCATCCATGGTCCATTTGCAATGATAGCTGTCTTTCCATTAAAAAAGTTACTTGCACCATTTTCATACTTTCCACCAACTGCATCTTGAGTTGTATATTTTGAAAATAATTCTTGAATCTTTTCTGCAGCATATAAAAGTTCAGGAGTATTGTAATCCTTTGGATTAATTGTATTCATAAATTTTTCTCCAGCATCATTAGATGCAGTCATAGCTCCAAGCATTAACGATGTAAGCCAGCCTGAATCTGCTGTATCCATGGATAAAGGCGTTATACCAGCTTGCAGAAGCTTATCGCATTGAGCAAAAAACTCATCCCATGTTTTCGCTGGACCTTCAATACCTGCTCTTTGAAACAATTCTTTATTATAAAAATAACCAATGACCTGCCTGCTGTATGGAATACCATATAGCTTTCCATCCCTTGTGTTAGCATCAATTCCAACCTTGCTAAGCTGTGCTTTCCACTCAGGATCTTTATCCAAATAAGGTGTAAGGTCTACAAGCTTATCCTTCATTAAATCGATTAAATTATAACCACCTGCAGCAATAGCATCTGGAAGGGAATCTGAAGAGTACAGAACTTTCATCTTATCAACATAAGCTTGGTCACCTGGAAGCTCTTCCACTACAACCTTATATTTTCCCTCATATTGTTTATTAAAAGCCTCACTGCGCTCTTTAAAATATTCAGTACTTTGGCTTACACCTACCCACATAGTTGGAAAATTAATCTCTATTACACTGCTCTTTTGATTACATCCTGAAAATAGCATGATACTAAATTGTGCAAATAAAATCGTTGAAAATAATTTTTTAAATTTCATAAATATCCTTCTTTCTTTAAAATCAACCCTTCATAGAACCAGCTACAATGCTTTCAGTTACCTGCTCCTGCAATATAAAATATATTATGATGCTTGGCAAAATTACCATTGTAAGAGCTGCAAACATGGCAGTAAAATTAAAAGTAAATTGAGATTTAAAATAGTTCAACGCAAGGGGCAATGTTCTCACTGCTTGATTTTTAGTGAGAATAAGTGCAAACATAAACTCATTCCAACTTGTTAAAAATTGCAATATAGCAATGGTAGCAAGTCCAGGTTTTGCAATGGGCATCATAATAGTAAAGAATGTTTTAATAACACCTGCTCCGTCAACATAGGCTGCTTCTTCAATTTCCCTAGGAATATTCTGAAAATAGCTCCGCATAACAAATAACGAAACAGGAAGCCCAAGTGCTGCATATATAAGGATAAGACCTATTAGAGTATCATAAAGATACAATTTTGTAAAAATAATATATATAGGCATTAGTATGGCAGCTGTTGGAACTAGAAGAGAGGAGGAAAGCATGATAAGCAAGAATTTTTTTCCTCTAAAAATAAATCTAACTAGGGCATAAGCTGCCATAGATACTAAAACTACATTTACTATTGTACTAAAAGTAGAAACTATGATGCTGTTTATGTAATATTTAAAAATGGGCGCAATTTTTAAAGCAGAAGCATAACCATTAAAATTTATTTGATTTGGCAATGAAAAAGCTGAGTTCATTATTTCATTATTAGTTTTAAAAGATGACATCACTATCCAAATTAATGGAATGATTGATAAACTGGACATGATAATAATATATAGCCACTTTAATATAGAAATCAAAATTTCAATCGTCTTTTTCATTTATTAAACCTTTCTTAACAAAATGGAGACGTTTTCTATTCTTTTAAA
>JAVBPQ010000125.1:0-38576 GCA_031549525.1 Clostridiaceae bacterium
AAGCTTATTATCATTTAAAAATAATGTATATAAATTAATTAAATTTTCAAGTTCTAAAGGTATAGCTCCTGTTAATTGATTATATGAAAGATCTAAAACTCTTAGTTCAATTAATTTTCCAAGTTCAGGTGGTATAGATCCTGTTAATTGATTATTAGAAAGATTTAGACGTTCCAATTGAGTTAAATTACCAAGTTCAAGTGGTATAGTCCCTGTTAATTGGTTATTATCGAGAAATAAATATGATAATTGAGTTAAATCACCAAGTTCAACAGGTATATTTCCTGTTAATTGATTATGTGAAAGACTTAGAGCTCCCAATTGAGTTAAATTGCTAAGTTCAACAGGTATAGTTCCTGTTAATTGATTATCATGCAAATATAGGTATTCCAATTGAGTCAAATTACTAAGTTCAGCAGGTATAGCCCCTGTTAGTTGATTAAGACTAAGATTTAAATCTTTCAATTGAGTTAGGTTAGCAAGTTCAACAGGTATAGCCCCTGTTAGTTGATTACGAAAAAGATCTAATTCTTTCAATTGAGTTAGGTTAGCAAGTTCAACAGGTATGCTTCCTGTTAATTGATTCTTATACAAAGATAAGTATTCCAATTGAGTCAAATTTCCAATTTCAGGAGGTATAACTCCAGTTAATTGATTTCCATTCCACTCTCCAATTATCTGTAATTCTGTTAAACCAGTTAAATATCCTATTGATGAAGGTATGTAACAACCTGTAGTTGAAATATCACTCTTAATACTAGTTATTGTCTTTAAATCCCCATATGTTATATCTCCCCATATTTTCCCAGTTTGATTTTTAATTTCGTCTATTAACCAAGTTTGATTTTCAAAAATAGCAGGATTCACTATATCTGTATCTAAATGAGAATCTAATGCATATGTATTTACAGTTCCAAAAAATCTTGTATAAGTCATGCTTATTAATATCATTAAAAGCGTTAATGACATTGTTTTAAAGTTTTTCATAATAAATTTTCTCCTTTAATTTTTATGTACATATTTTTAATTATTATTTAATGGAATGTTGACATACATGACTTCATCTCTTAGTAGAACTATTTTGAACAGATTGATCTTGATAAGTATTAGATAAATTTCTGAATTGATTAAGATAGATTATCAGTAAATTTTATTTAAAATCACCCCTCTTCTTTATTTAGCAAATTTTAAATAATGACTTTATTAATTTACAATTACTTTATACTATTTGGTATTTTATGTATATTTCAAAATATTATACTAGTTAGAGCAATAAATTTTCCTCTAAGGTTAAAGGGTATCCCCCTATATTTCAAATAATCAAATTATATGATATGATTGTTATTATGATTAATATAGAAAGGTATCAATAATTATGGAAAGTACTTTTAAGTTAAATGAAAATGTTAAAATTAAAACAGGAATCTTAGCATCATCATCACTGCATATGGCTACCATTGGGCTTGGGGCAGCAATTCCACTTATGATGAAAGCTTATTTAGGTGCAAATCAAACAATTGTACAAAGTGTCGTCACACTGCCAACTTTAGTGAGTGTCCCTGTTTCCCTTATAATAGGAGCTAATGCAGATAAAATTGGAAAAAAGAGAGCCATATTAATTGGTTGTATAATAGCTTTAATGGCAGGGCTTATACCTGTATTTATTGATGTTTCTTTGACACAGCTTCTTATTGCAAGTGCATTTATTGGAGTAGGCTTAGGGTTTATAATACCTACATCCACAGGACTCATCACTGATTTTTTTGAAGGACCTGAACAGATGGATTTGATGGGAAAGCAATCTGCTTTTGTAAATATGGGAGGTATGCTTTTATCAATTTTAGGAGGGATATTTGCTTTATCTAACTGGCATAATACTTATCTAATTTTTATTTATATAGTACCAATTTTCATCCTTGTTTTATTTCTTATACCTCGTGATAAAAAACAAAAACTTCACACCGATCATGGTTTAAATAAAAAAGCTAAGCTTAGCAAAGAAGTATTTATTATGTGCGCTATAATCATAGTTTTTGGAATATCCTTTGGGGTAGTAAATACGAATAATGCAATTTTAGTTATGGAAAAGGAATTAGGTACTGCAGCTACTGCAGGTTTTGCGGCTTCTATGATGACTGGAATTGGTATAGTATGTGGGCTTTTATATGGAAAGATCGCTGGTTTTTTAAAAAATTTAATACTGCCTATCGCTCTTTTATGTGCAGCATTAGGTACTTTTATTATAGGTTCTGCAAATTCCCCAGTAGTATTATATATAGGCAGCATATTATCTGGTGCAGGTTTATCTTTAACCATGCCTACAAGTTTATTTAGAGTATCGCAATCTGTAGATCAAGCATCTGCAACCTTATCTATGTCTATATTTTTAGCTTGCTCAAGTACATCACTTTTTATATCTCCGCTTATTTTTAACCCTATTTCTATTGCTTTTAATAATAATTTTGCTCAGTTTCGATTCTTTATGGCTTCTGTTTGTTTAATTATATTGACAGTTTTAGCATTTTTTCATGTAACTAACACCAAGAGCATCAAAAATACTGTAAAATCATAACAAACTCTTTTAAAATAGATTTATCAGAAATCCTGGTAAATCTATATTATTTTTCTAATATAATCGTCTAATAGATTATCTAAAAATCTCAAAATTCTCTCATATTATTTTAATGAAAACCTTGACATTAAGATATAATGATGTTAGTATGATATCGAATCGTTTCGGAAATAAGTGAGGAATATTTATGATTTATAATTTAGGCAAAGGAAAAGATGAAAATTTTATTCTTGCAGAAGATTATTTTAATAAGGATAACTTTAGAAAATATGAATCCATAATGTGCCTTGGAAATGGATATTTGGGTTTACGAAATACTAATGAGGAAGACTATGTATCTCAAGTGCGTGGTCTTTATATTTCTGGATGTTTTAATCGTTTCCATGAAACTGAAGTTACAGAATTACCAAATTGCCCTGATGTAATTGGGATGAAAATATGGTTAAATGAGAAAGAGTTTGATTTAACTCAGTTTACAATATTGAATTATGAGAGAACCTTAAATATACGAAGCGGTTTGGCTACAAGAATTGTTGAAATTAAATCCAAATCTCAAGAGAGATTTATATTAAAATTTAAAAAGTTCGTCTCTATGGATAATCTGCATTTAATCTGTCAAAAAGTTGAGATTTTACCTTTAGATGATGATGTAGATTTTAAATTATGCACAGGAATTGATGGACAAGTTACTAATTCATCAGTTCAACATTTTTCAGAAGGAGATAAGAGGCTTTTTAATGATAAAATAATGCAATCTTGCTTTAAAACCACAGAGTCAAAGATAGATTTTGTTTTAAATTCTTCAGTTAAGTTTAATACAGAGGATTATTTCTCTCAAATACAGATGGATAGAAGAAAGATATTTATGAACTTTAAAAAGAAGATTAAAAAGGGCGACACTTTAATATTTGAAAAATTTTCCACAATACATACATCAAGGGATAAGGAAAATGAAAACCTTTTATTAGAAGATTTTAAGAAAAAGTCTAAAGAAGAATTAAATGAAATTATAAAATATGATTTTGAAGAATTGTTTTTAAAATCTGAAGATTGTTTTTTAAAAAATATTTGGAATAAATCCGATATTAAGATAAAGAGTATAAACTCTTTTGACCAATTCGCTGTTAGATTTTCTATCTATCATTTACATATAATGACACCAGCTCATGACAGCAGGATGAGCATAGCCGCTAAAGGATTATCTGGCGAGGGTTATAAAGGGCACGTATTTTGGGATACTGAAATATTCTGCTTGCCTTATTTTATATATGAACATCCAGAGATTGCAAGGAAACTATTAGAATATAGATTTAATTCCCTAATATCTGCTAGAAAAAAAGCTTCATCTGGGGGCTACCTCGGAGCACAATATCCATGGGAATCTGCATGGATAGATGATGGTGAGGTTACACCTGTATGGGGAGCTGCAGATATAATAACTGGAAAGTCTACAAAAATTTGGTCAGGCTTTATAGAAATACATGTTACAAGCGACGTCGTCTATGCTATTGAACAATATTTTAAAATAGCAAGGGATTTAGATTTTATGAAAAGATATGGTTACGAAATTATATTTGAAACCGCCCTCTTTTGGACATCAAGGCTTGAATATAATGAAAATTTAGATTTATATGAAATAAATGATGTGATGGGTCCTGATGAATATAAGGAACATGTAAATAACAATGCTTTTACCAATCAAATGGCTTACTACAATATGAGCCTAGCACTAAAGTATTTTTATAAATTAAAGTCAAATGATGAGGATACCTTTAAAATACTTGAAAATTCAATAAATATATCCTCAATTGCAGAAAAAATAGAAAAAATTATAAATAAGATTTATCTTCAAAGACCTAATAAAAATTTGATAATCCCTCAGGATGATACTTATTTAAACCTAAAGAGCATAGATTTAACACCATTTAAAAACCAAAAACATGTAGGAGAGATCTTTAAATTTTATAATTTAAAGCAGGTTAATGAAATTCAAGTTTCAAAGCAAGCAGATATTATGATGATGTTATATTTATTGGAAGATGAATTTGATTATGAAACTATAAAAGCTAATTATGATTATTACGAACCAAGAACATTGCACGATTCTTCCTTAAGCCTCTCCACTCATTGTATTTTAGCTAAAAAAATGAACCATATGGAGCTTGCATATGAGCTGTTTCATAAGTCTATAAAAATTGATTTAGGAGAAAATATGCAATCTTCCAATGATGGTATACATGCAGCATCAATTGGGGGAATATGGAGAGCTACAATATTAGGATTTTGTGGAATTAAAAATATAGACGAAATCTTAGAAATAGACCCACGTTTGCCAAATGAATGGGACATGATTGAATTTAATCTTGTATTTAGAGGGAACAGCATGAACCTTTTGATCACAAAGAATACTATAGCAATTGTCCTTTACGAAAATAAAGAAGTAAAGATTAAAATTAAAGATGAAATATACACTGTAAATGATGAAATGAAATTTAAATATTAAAATATGGAGGTATTAAATTATGTTAAAAAAACTGATTTCTTTAGGACTTCTTGCCTCTTTGCTATTTTCATCTTGCACTCCAAAGGATACTGCTACTTCAGCAAATACTGCTTCTGCAAATGCTAAAACAAAAGAGACAGTGACATTAGGTTTATGGCAAGGTAATGAACAAGAACAAAATGCACTGGACGCAGTGTTAAAAAATATTGAGGAAAAACACAATATTGTAGTTGAGAAAAAAATGTACACTGAGTATGAAACACAGTTAAAGGCTGACATTGCTGGTGGCGTTGCTCCTGACGTATTCTATGTAGATGCATTTATAGCTCCTGAACTTGTTGAATCTCAAGTTCTAGAACCAATACCTGATAACATAAAACAAGAAACTAAAGTGGATGATTTCTTTTCTAACTTGATGGGTGCTTTTTCTGATGGAACAAATCTATATGGATTGCCAAAAGATTTTTCTGCTCTAGCTGTTTTTTATGATGAAACACTTCTGACTAATGCAGGATTTACTAAAGATGATATACCTAAAGCTTTAGAGGAATGGCCTGCATTTCTTGAAAAACTTCAGCAAAAACTCCCTAGTGGAGTTGCTGCTCTTTCTGTAAATCAGGAGCTTGCTCGTCTTATGAGCTTGCTTCAAACAAGTGGCTCAAAGGTATACAAAGAAAATGGAGAATGTAATTTAGATGATGCAAATATAATAAAAGCTGTTCAATTTATTGGGAATATGTTTAAAAACAAACTTGCTAAAACTCCAAAGGAATTGGGAAACGACTGGGTTGGAGATTCTCTTGGAACAGAAAAAGCAGCTATAGTAATAGAAGGAAACTGGATGATTGGCCATTTAAAAAACAATTTTCCAAATGTGAAATACGGAACATTAGAGATGCCAACATATAATGGAAAACCCAATACTTTAACATTTACAGTCGCATACTCTATCTTTGCTAAATCTAAAAATAAAGAAGCTGCAAGTAAATTAGTTATGTATTTAACCGATGCTGAAAACATGAAAACTTGGTGCAATGGTGCTGGAGTCCTTCCCTCAAGAGATAGCGTTTCAAAGGAATTAAAACTTGAAGAGGATACAATACAGAAAGACATCTTAAAAGGAGTTTCTTATTCCATACCTTGGCAGAGCGGAGTCACTTTGACCATTATAAACAGAGAATTTAACAACTGGTTCCCAAAAGTTTGTACAGGTGAGATGACAGCTGCAGATGCTATGAAAGAAGCGACTAAAACTGCAAACAATGATATTTCAAGCCTAATTCAATAATTTTTTAATTCAATAGCTTTGTATTGCCAGAAAAAGCACTTTACCTTGAGTTAAGACATCATGCTTTTTCTGGCTATTTTAAAAAGGAGGTTCTTTAAATGACTAATAAAAAACAGGAAACCATACAAGGATATCTATTTTTAACACCTGCTTTAACTATATTTCTTATATTTACTATAATATCTATTTTATTTATATTTTTTCTCTCCTTTACAAAATATAACACGCTAAATGGAAAGATGACATTTATAGGGATAGATAATTATCTTAATTTATTTAAAGATGGACGTTTTCATATAGCCCTTTTTAACACATTTAAATATGTTATAATAGTTGTACCTATTCAGACTCTTCTATCACTTCTCATAGCTTTAGCCTTAAATGCAAAGATAAAGTTTCCAGTGGTCTTTAGAACTGTTTTCTTTTTACCTACTTTGACATCCTCTGCTGCTCTAACCATAATATTTATGTTTTTATTCAGCATCAATGGTCCAATCAATGGTACTCTCATGAATTTAAATATAATAAAAGAACCCATAAGCTTTTTAACTGACGCTAGGGTTGCTTTAAATGTAATAATGGTAATGAACATATGGTCTACTATTCCTATGTATTCTACAATATATATAGCAGGTCTTCAGGATATTTCAAAAGAAGTATATGAAGCTGCGGCAATAGATGGAGCAACAGGTATTAAACAATTTCTTCATATAATAATTCCAATCATGACTCCTATAACATTGTTTATATTCCTGACAGGATTAATTGGCTGTTTTCAAATTTTTGACCAAGCTTATATCTTTTCAAACGGAACTGGGGGACCCGCAAATTCAACGCTTACAGTAACCCTGCTTATATACCAATATGCATTTACTACATCAGGAACTATGGGATATGCAGCCTCTATTGCAGTTATGTTATCCTTAATAATCTTCCTATTCTCCATGATCACAAGGAGATGGCAAAGTCAAGGAGGTATTGAATGATGAAAAAATTTAAAATTTCAAAGATATTCTTATATGGATTTTTGATAATATATTCATTTATAACCCTTTATCCATTTTTATGGGCAACATTTGCATCTTTTAAACCTTATGAGGAAATAGTGAGCGGAAATATAAATTTATTTCCAAAAGTCTTTACTTTTGAAAATTATATCTATATATTTACTACAGATAAGAACTTTATGTCTTGGGTTATGAATTCATTTATCGTTGCTATAATTGGAGCATTTATCAATATATTGTTTAATTCTCTTGCTGGCTATGCGCTTGGAAGGCTTGAATTTCCAGGTAAAGACCGCATATTTTATATAATCTTAGCTCTTATTATGGTTCCAGGACAAATACTTTTAATACCAAATTTCCTCATAATATCGAGAATGGGACTTTTGAATCATCTTCCTTCAGTAATTTTACCTGCAGCAGCTAATGCTACCTATATCTTTATGATGCGACAGTTCTTTTTGAATTTTCCAAAATCTGTAGAAGAGGCTGCAGCAATAGATGGGTTAAATAGGATTCAAATATTTTTTAGAATTGCTCTCCCCATGGCCTTACCTTCTGTATCGACTCAAGGAATCTTTGTGTTTTTAGGCTTGTGGAATGATTTTAAATTGCCAATGCTATATTTAAAGGATCCATCAAAGTATACCCTAACCTTAGGCCTTCAAACATTTCAAGGAAGATATGCAACCCAGTGGAATTATACCATGGCAGCATCTATTATAAGCGTTTTGCCCATAATAGTCCTATATATAGTTCTAAATAAATACTTTATGAAAGGTGTTCGCCTTGGCGGAGAAAAATAATAATTGGAGTGGTTTTTTATATGACTACACTTAAAGATATTGCAAAGATAAGCGGAGTTTCTCTTACACAAGTATCTCGTGCTTTAAATGATTTTGATGATGTTAGTGAAGCTACAAAGATTAAGGTTAAAAAAGTAGCTGATGAACTTGGTTATATAAAAAATATCAATGCCTCAAGGCTTGCAAGACAAACAAGCAATCAAATATCTGTCATCGTTGAAGGGTTTTCACAGATAAGAAAAAATGAAGATAATATTTTGCTTTCTATATTAAATGGCATATATAACTTTGCTGAAAGCATAGATTATGAAGTTGTACCATTTCTAGCATCTGAAAAACATAAAAAATCCTATATTGAATACTGCAAATCCCGTTTGATAAATGGAATAATATTTATAGGCGGAAGATATGATAATATCTATTTCATGGAGCTTATACGCTCAGATTTTCCTTGTGTAGTCATCGATATGCCTGTTATTGGAAAAAATAAAGCCTGCGTTTTGATAGATAACGAATTATATTCTCAACAAGCTGTAAATGAGTTGATAGTTAGAGGGTATAAAAAGATAGGGATGATAAATGGACATGAATTTGCAAATGTTAGCATTGGTCGCCTTCAAGGATATAAAAATGCCCTCATGCAAAATGGTATCGAGTTTGATGAATCTTTAGTTAAAAATGGTGAATTTTCATATAGTGTAGCTTTAGATAGAGCTGAAGAGTTAATATCTCAAAATGTAGATGCTATATTTTCAGCAAGCGATTTAATGGCAATGGCAGTGTTTCATAAAGCAAGCGAAAGAGGGTTAAATATCCCTAAAGATGTAGCCTTATTTGGTTTTGATGGTTTAATGTGCACAAATTTTACTCATCCTAGGCTCTCTACTATAGTACAGGATAATTTTAAAAAGGGATATGAAGCTTCTAAACTGATACATAAAATATTGAAAAATCAGGAATATATGAACAAAGTTTATGTAGATTGTGAAGTCAAAATAAGAGAATCAATTTAAAAAATAATTTAAGAGAGGAATTTTTATGAAAATTAAAGGAGTAATCTTTGATTTAGATGGCGTCATAGTGAGCACAGATGGTTTTCACTATAGAGCATGGAAAAAACTTGCTGATGAAGAAGGAATTTATTTTGATGAAAATATAAACAACAGGCTAAGAGGCGTAAGCCGTATGGAAAGCCTTGAAATAATATTAGAAAGAGCTCATAAATCTTATACTGATGAAGAAAAGGTTGAAATGGCTACTAAAAAAAATAATTATTATGTAGAGTATCTTTCTTATTTAAATGAGGATAATATACTTCCAAATGTATTGCATGTTTTAGATGAGCTTAAAAAAAATAATATTAAAATTGCCATAGGGTCTTCAAGTAAGAATACTCCTTTGATTTTAAAAAGAATAGGGCTCTATAATTATTTTGATGCTGTCTCAGATGGAAATGATATAAAAAACAGCAAACCTGATCCTGAAGTATTCTTAATAGCTGCACAGAGATTAAACCTTTTGCCAGAAGAATGCGCTGTTATAGAGGATGCAAAATCTGGTATAGATGCTGCAAAACGAGGTGGTATGATAGCTATAGCTATAAGTGATGCTTTTTCTTATGAGAGAGCAGATTTTTCTTTGAAAAATATAGGTGATTTGTTATATTTAATACAAGATAACTATTATTGAATAATGAAAGGATATGATAAAAACGGAAAACAAAGATTTTATCGTAAATTCTTACATCGTCCCCCACCCTCCTTTAGCTGTTAGTAACATCGGTAATGGTGAAGAATTAAAAATACAAAAAACCTTAGATGCCTATAATGAAATAGCTTTGGAAATCTCTGAAATTAAACCAGATACTATAGTTTTTATAACCCCTCATAGCGTCATGTATGGTGATTATATTCATATATCAAAAGGACCTTTTGCAAAGGGTGATTTTTCTAATTTTAGAGCTAGTGAGGTTAAATTTAAAACAAGATATGATTTAGAGCTTATTCGAGAAATAGATGATATGTGCAATATTGCAAACTTTCCTGCAGGAATATTAGGTGAGAAAAATCCACAGCTTGATCATGGTGTTATGGTTCCTATGTACTTTATAAATAAGAAGTATGAAGATTATAATTCAGTGAGGATAAGCATATCTGGACTTAGTTTTAGAGATCATTATAGATTTGGAATGATGGTGAAAGATTCTTTAAAGAAATTAAATAGGAAAGCTGTAATAATTGCAAGCGGGGATCTTTCTCATAGGTTAACTCATGATGGACCTTACGAATATAGTGAAGATGGCAAAAAGTTTGATGATAAAATTGTAAGCATAATCCAATCTGGAAACTTTTTAGAATTTTTTGATTTTTCTGAGGATTTTTGTGAATCTGCAGGTGAATGTGGATTGCGTTCCTTTATCATAATGTCAGGCATTTTAGATAAAATGGCTGTTAAAAGTAAATTGCTAAGTTATGAAGGTCCCTTTGGAGTTGGCTATGCTATTGGAAGCTTTAAAGTTATAGGAGAAGATGAAGAGAGATGCTTTTTAAATAAATATGATAAAAAATCACAAGATAGGATATCAGAAATAAGAAAAAACGAAAGCCCTTATGTTTCCCTTGCAAGGCGAACTTTAGAAGAGTATGTTAAAAATAAAAGAAATATTTCTATACCCGATGGCTTTCCAAATGATATGTTAAATATAAAAGCTGGAGTCTTTGTATCCTTAAAAAAAGAGGGTAAATTAAGAGGATGCATTGGTACAATTTCTCCCTCTGAAAATAATATAGCCCTTGAAATAATGAGAAATGCTATAAGTTCAGGCTTAAACGATCCAAGGTTTGATGCTGTGAAAGAAGATGAGCTTGATAGCTTAGAATATAGCGTGGATGTTTTAGGAGAAGCTGAAAAGATAAAATCTAAAGACCTCCTTGATGTTAAAGAATATGGGGTTATCGTATCTAAAGGAGTAAGAAGAGGCCTTCTCCTTCCAAATCTTGAAGGTGTAAATACAGTGGATGAACAAATCTCCATAGCTCTTAAAAAAGCTGGAATATCTCCCCATGAAAAGTATTCTTTGGAGAGATTTAAAGTAGAGAGATTTAAATGAAGCTCGCTGATTTTTGGGAAAAATCTGATGAAAACATCCATTGCCTTTTATGCCCTGTAAGCTGCATCATACCAAAAGATAGATTTGGTTTTTGCAGGATAAGAAAAAATATAGATGGAGAGCTTTACGCTTTATTTTATGGAAAGATAACCTCCATTGCCCTTGATCCTATTGAAAAAAAGCCTCTTTATAGATTTTTTCCTAGAAGCAATATCTTATCAATAGGAGGCTATAGTTGCAACATGAGATGTCCATTTTGTCAAAATTATAGCATTTCCATGGAGCCTGCAGAAACACATGACTTATCCCCCAAAAAGCTCCTTGAGATTGCAAATAAATATGTCTCTTCTGGAAATATTGGTGTAGCTTATACATATAATGAGCCATTTATAAACTATGAATATATGCTAGATTGTGCAAAATTAATTAAAGAATCAAGCCTTAAAAATGTGATAATAACAAATGGATATGTGAATAATGCTCCCCTTTTAAAAATACTTCCTTATATTGATGCTATGAACATAGATTTAAAAGGCATATCAGAAGCATATTACAAAAAGCTCGCAGGAAAACTAGATGCAGTAAAATCTACAATAGAAACCTCCGCTAAATATTGTCATGTGGAGGTTACAACTTTAATCGTGCCTTCAGAAAATGATAAAGAAGAAGAGATGGAAGAATTATCAAGCTTTATAGCTAGTATAAGCCATGAAATACCCCTTCATATATCAAGGTTTTTTCCACAGTATAAGATGAACAATAAACCGCAAACTCCTGTTAAAACAATTTATAGATTGGTAGAGATTGCTAAGAAAAACTTAAAATATGTATATGCCGGAAATGTTTAATTTAGCAATTAAAATCAAATAATCCACTCCTTTTAGATTTAAAATTATATTAGGATGGTGAAAGGAAAATGTATGAATGGCATAGGCAAATTCAAATTATAGTTGATGAAATTGATAAGAATATCATTGAGAAAAATGATGAAAATTTAACTCTCTTATCTTTATCCAAAAAGATTAAATATTCTAAATTTCATACAACCAGAAAATTTAAAGAGCTGTCAGGGATGTCTTTTAGAGAATATCTTATTTCAAGAAAATTAGCATTTTCCATAATAGATTTGAGGGATACTTCTAAAGATATTTTAGAAATTGCTATGGACTATGGATTTTCATCTCATGAAGCATTTACCAGAGCTTTTAAAAGAATTTACAATTTAACTCCAAAGGAATACAGAAAAAACAAGTTCCCCATTGTGCTTCATACTAAAATTAGAACCTTTGACCGTTACTTATTAGGATTAGGAGAGGCTGGCATGATTAAATCTACTGAAAAAGTTAAAATCTACATGGTTTCAATTCCTAAACATAAATTTTTGCACATTAAAAATTATGAGAGTGATGGATATTTTGATTTTTGGGAAAAGCAAGATAAGATTCCAGGGCAAGACTGTGATACAATCTGCGGACTCTTAGATAGCATAAAAGGTAAGCTAGATGGAAATGATAATGTGATTGGAGAATTTAGCGGACAGATAATGGCTCATATATATGAGGATGATGATAAAAAAGCTGAAGCCTATGGGGTAAGGCTTCCGGAAAGCTATAATGGGAAAATTCCAGATGAAATGCTTTTGATAGATATTCCTGAGGGAGAGTATATGGTATTTGAGCATGGTCCTTTTGATTATGAAAATGAAAGTGTTACTGTTGGGGATAGGCTCCAAGCTGCAATAGAGGATTTTGATTTTAATGAAACTGAATATGTTTTAGATGAAAGTAAGGGTAGAATTTCTTATTTCTATTTTGATCCTAAGCAGTATGAAAAGAGAATAAAACCTGTAAAAAAGAGAGAAATTTAAATTAATATAAGAAAATGCTGTGCAATATATAAGTGCACAGCATTTTTTTTACAGTTAAATAAGGACAAACTTATATTTTATAAATTTAATACATATTTTACCATTAATTCTATTTATTTCTATATAAATATTTAATGAAAATATACAATTTATTTTTACCATTAACACTCCACATAATATTAGCATATATTGTGAATGTAATATAAAAAATATTACAAACTTTAGAAAAGGAAGTGGAGAAACATGTCATTTTCAAATAGGGCCATCTTAAACGGTCTGTATGGTGAAATACCGATACCAGACCCTGGTATAGAATCTGAGGTTGTTGTTGTTAGTACTTTTGATGACATATCAATTGTAAAATCAAGTGATACATTAGTATGGGCAACAACAGATCCTGTAACATTCACAGTTGCTATTACTAATAATGCTCTGGCTGGTGGAGCTATACTCAGCGGCTTGTCTATCGAAGATACATTAGATACTTCTATAGAATATGTTGTTGATAGTGCAGAAATAGATGATACTCCTATACCTACAGAAAATGTTAGTTTTGTTGGTAATGTACTCACACTTACACTTACTGGTGTAGAAATTGCTCCAACTGAATCTATAAACGTTACCTTTCAAGTGCAACAAGCAGCATCATAACTGGCTTGAACTAAATAATCAAGTATGCCTTTCTATTCATAAGGTGAAATTATATAGCAATACTATCACTGTTCGAAACGCTTGTTATGTAAAATCACGTTTAATATATTTTATGCACACTTGGCAAGATTGCTGTGGCTTTTGGCACATTGCCATATGCTCTTTTTGCTTAAACTGTGGTAAAATAAGATGCATAAAAGATATATGCTTAAAACATTATACTACTCGCAATATCATTATACTGGTACTTCTTATATTACTGATACTATTTGTAATATATATGTCAACATGCTAAGTTAAGTGTACTAAATAAACCTCCCTCACCTATAGAGGTGAGGGCTTCATATAGAATAAATTCAGTATCTAATTACATATACAATTTTTCAATATCTCATCCTTTAACCTTTGAAAATCAGGAACATAAGTTTTTAAAAAAGACATCTTTCCATTTATTTTATATTCGCCAAGATATGCAGGTATCAAGATGCTTTCACCTTTCTTTATGGAAATTTTACCGCCTTTATATTCCATTTCACCCTTTCCATCTAATATAAATAAAATATAAAATCTATCTTCATCGCTCTTTTCTTCTAGATGATCCTTTATATCATATTTTTCTATTGCAAAGTTTTCAGAAATACAAAGGTATGTTTTAGTATAATTTTCTCTGTCAACTAAGAGCCCTGCAGGTTTTTCAGGTTTTAAATCAAAATCTATTACATCTAAAGCTTTATCTATATTTAATTCTCTACCCCTTCCATAATCATATACTCTATAGGTAATATCGCTGCTCTGCTGTATTTCCATTATAAGCATGCCGCCTGATATAGCATGAATAAGACCACTTTTAATAAAATAAATATCTCCCTTTTTAACTTTAACTTTATTTACGTACTTTTCTAAAACTTCTCCTTTTACAACTTCTTCAAATCTCTCCCTGCTGCACCCATTCATACCCATTATAAGCTCTGCTCCTTCTTTTGCGTAAAGAACATACCAAGCTTCAGTCTTTCCTAAGGATCTTTCATTATTGCAGGCATATTCATCATTTGGATGTACTTGTATTGATAGTTGTTCTTTAGCACTTATTAACTTAGTCAAAAGAGGAAATTCATCTTGTTTTATTTTTCTTCCCACTATTTTATGTTTAAATTCATCTATCAACTCTCCTAGGGTCTTTCTTCTATAATCACCATTTTTAACAATGCTCATCCCATTTTTATGACAGGATATCTCCCAGGATTCTCCAATATAATCGCTAGTTAAATCCTCTTTAAAGTCTAAAAAATCACTTCCGCCCCATATTTTTTCAAAATATAAATTTTCAAATTTTAATGGATACATCTTAGTCCCTCCACACAATTAAAATCTTAAATATATTATAAATCAAATTTTGATTTTTCTGTAATTTTTTTAGTTTTTAAATAAAAGTGGACTTGCTAGAAAGTTGACTATGCATATAAGGTGTGTTAGAATATTTATCGTGCTAGTACGAACGGTCCTCTGCAAATTTTGCATGAACGTTTAATAATATTTAGGAGGAATGCACGATGCTTGATATCATAAAAGCTATAGAACAAGAGCAAATAAGAAAAGATCACCCTGATTTTAATGTAGGAGATACAGTCAAAGTTCACATTAAGGTAAAGGAAGAAAAAAGAGAAAGAATCCAAGTTTTTGAAGGAACTGTTTTAAAAAGACAAAATGGTGGAATCAGGGAAACATTTACAGTAAGAAGAATTGCATCTGGTATTGGAGTTGAGAGAATTTTCCCTGTAAATTCACCTATTATCTCTAAAATTGAAGTAGTAAGAAAGGGTAAAGTTAGAAGAGCTAAGCTTTATTACTTGAGAAATAGGGTCGGTAAAGCTGCTAAAGTCAAAGAATTAATATTTAAAAAGGGCTAAGAAGCCTTTTTTTAATATTATTTTTTATTGAGGTTAAGAATGGATAAAATAAATTGGTTTCCTGGTCATATGGCTAAGACCATAAGAGAGATTAAAGAGAGACTTAATATGGTGGATGCAGTAATCGATATAAGAGATGCAAGAATAGTCTATTCAAGCTCCATCCCTAATATAGAAAAAATTACAAATAAAAAGCCTAGAATAATACTCTTAAACAAAGCAGATCTTGCAGACCCCAATATAACTTCTCAATTTTTAAAATATTTAAACAATGAAAATACTATTTATTTGCAGATAAACGCTTTAACTGGAAAAGGTGTAAATGATATAAAAAAGAACTTAGAAAATTTATTGAAATTAAAGCTTGATAAATTAAAAGCTAAAGGAATATTAAACTATGATATAAAAGTTCTCGTTATGGGCATACCAAACGTTGGTAAATCATCGTTTATAAACAGAGTATCTAAATCTTCTGTTGCAAAAGTGGCTGATAAACCTGGAGTTACAAGATCTCTCCAATGGATTAAATCAAATATAGGAATCACCATGATGGATTCTCCAGGACTTTTATGGCCTAATTTAGATGATGAGATTACTGGAATCAATCTTGCATTAACAGGAGCTATAAAGGAAGAGATACTGGATATTGAAAATTTAGCTTTTCATCTAATAAAGGTGCTTTTAAAAGATTATCCTGAAAAGTTAATGAAAAGATATGATATTGAAGAGTTAAGCGATGATGCTCTTTTAGTGATGGACGCTATAGCAAGGAGAAGAGGCTGCATAAAATCTAATTCTGAAATAGACTACAATAGAGTATCAAGAGCTATACTTGACGATTTTAAAAGTGGTAAGATTGGATGTATTTCATTAGAAAAACCGAAAGGGAATTAGATATGGATAATATGCCGATAAGTTTAAAAGAATTAAATGAACTCTTTAATGAAAAAATAAATTTATATATCAATGAAGGAAAAGACAATGAAGAATTTCAAAATTTTATAGAATACCTTTCAAAGGATAATAGGATTGGTGCAAAACTATTAATGGATAAAATTAAGAAAATGGAATTAAGCAGAGAAGAAGAGATAAAAAGAGTTAAAGAAATGTACGATTTAGATAGGTCTTTTAAAGTTGTCCATATTGCAGGAGCAGATGAAGTCGGAAGAGGTCCCTTAGCAGGTCCTATTGTAGCTGCTGCTGTTATTTTAGAATCAAATCTATCTGAAAGCGATATGATACTTGGGATTAAAGATTCTAAGAAGTTAAGTCCAAAGGTTAGAAAAGAGCTTTCAGAGATTATAAAAGAAAAGGCAATAGGCTATAATATAGCATCTATAAGCAACAAGGAGATAGATAAATACGGTATACAATGGTGTAATGTAGAGGTTTTAAGAAGAGCAGTATTTGGATTAAAGCCTACTCCTGATTATGTTCTTTCAGATGGATATGCCATTAAAGGTTTAAATATACCAACATCCAATATAATAAAAGGAGATGAATATAGTGCATCAATTGCTGCAGCTTCTATTGTAGCAAAAGTCTTTAGGGATGAATTGATGATCGAATATTCTAAAAATTATCCAGAATATAATTTTGAAGCCAATATGGGCTATGGTACTAAAGAGCATATTGCAGCTCTCACTATCTATGGCCCTACTCCCATACATAGGAAGAAGTTTATTAGAAATTTTATAGATAAAGAATAATCTTTTTAAAAAACAATTTAACCTGGAGGTATCTTAATTGGAAAAGTCAAAAGTCTATTTTACAAATTTAAAAACTAAACCAAATATGAATTTAATTCAAAAGCTTGAAACTTTAGTAAAAAAAGCTGGCATTGAAACCATTGATTTTAAAAACAAATTTACTGCTATAAAGATTCATCTTGGCGAACCTGGAAACTTAGCATATTTAAGACCAAATTATGCAGCTAAAATTGTAAGCTTAATTAAATCTTTAGGAGGGTCTGTATTCTTAACGGATTCAAACACTCTCTATTCAGGAAGGCGTTCAAATGCTTTAGACCACCTTGAAAGTGCCTATGAAAATGGATTTAATCCCCTAGCTGTAGGATGTCATGTGATAATTGCTGATGGTTTAAAGGGCACTGATTATACAGAAGTTCCTGTAAATGAAGAGCATTGCAGGACTGCAAAGATTGGAACTGCTATAGCAGATGCTGATATAATTATCTCAATGAATCACTTTAAAGGGCATGAGATGACAGGCTTTGGAGGAGCACTAAAAAATTTAGGTATGGGCAGTGCTTCCCGTGGAGGAAAACTTGAAATGCACTCAAGCTCTCAACCTGTCATTAAAGATACCAATTGCGTAGGATGTCAGATGTGTTATAAAAATTGTGCACATGGAGCTATTTCTATGATAGATAAAAAAGCTGTCATAGATTATAAAAAATGCGTAGGATGCGGTCAATGCGTTGCAAGCTGTATGTATGATGCAGCGCAGGTTATTTGGGATGGTTCAGCTGATATTGCCTCAATGAAGATTTCAGAATATGCTAAAGCTGTCATTAAAGATAAGCCTAATTTTCACATAAGTTTTATTATGAATGTATCCCCTTATTGTGATTGTTGGGACAGCAATGATATAGCTATAGTACCTGATATTGGAATATGTGCATCCTTTGACCCTGTTGCTATAGATATAGCTTGCGCTGATCTTGTAAATAAAGCTCCTAAAATAAATGATTCCATAATTTCAAATTGCAAAGATCATGATGATAAGTTTAACCATATGCATTCAAATACAAACTGGAGAGTTCAAATAGAACATGGGGAAAAGATTGGAATTGGCTCAAAGGAATATGAATTGATAGAAGTCCAGACTAGCATTTAAAATTAAAAGGGGCCATAAACAGCCCCTTTTAAAATTATTTTTTGTCAACCTCATTATCTTTATCAACCTCATTACCTTTATTAACCTCATTACCTTTATTAACCTCATAATTCTCAACTTTTTTATTAATATTAAATTTAGGAGAATTATATTTAGGTTTAAAGCGCTTCACTATTTTCCATACTAGAAATGCAACAAGGGCTATCAATAAACCAATTGGGAAGAAATATATCAAGCTGATTATTAGGTTTCCAATAAAGCTTGAAGCAACGCTGATTCCTTCTAAAAATGCTTTAGCTATCCTCTCTCCAAAGTTTTTAGGGGTTTCTTCTACCATGGTATATGAAGGAGTTTCATTTATATTTATGTTTATAGTAGAGTAACTGATCCTGTTATCTAAATTGCGAAGCTTGCCTTCTAATAGTTCTATCTCAGTTCTCACCCTTGCAAGCTCTTTCTCAACTTCTAAAAGATATTTTAACTCCTGACCTTTTGCAAGTATATCAAGGAGTCTTCCTTCTTGAACTTTTAAACTTTTTATCCTAGCGTCGCTATCAAAATATGTTTCGCTCACATCTTCTGTATATATATTTTTATTTACGATGTTTCCAAAATCTGAGGAACCATTCATAAAAGCATCAAAATTAGCAGAAGGAATCCTTGCAACTATCTCTACACGATTTTTGCTGCTATTTAAACTTTGCACATATCCATTACTCTGTACAATCCTATCTGTTATGGTTTGCACAGTTTTATTGATCTCTTTTGTTTCAACAGATAAACCTCCATTTTTAATTATCTTAAGTGAAGGATTGTTATTTTCACTATTTTGAGAAATTACTTGAGATGATGAGCTTTGATTGCTTGCTACATCACCATAATCGAAATCTTGCATAGCACTTGATGTTGTATCAGCAGCTGCTGCCATTGTGTTGGCTGCTTCATATACTTCCTTTGGGGCCTCAAGCTTACCACTGTTACCACTACCACTGCAAGAGGTAAATATAAAAGCCATCAAAAATATAACTGCTATAAACTTTTTAGACACAATTATCACTCCTTAATTATCTTTACAATATAAACCGGAGTGATAGAAAAAATATTACACTATTTTTAAAATTTATTAATAAACTTATTTTCTTCTTCTATTTCCTCTAGAACAGAAAAACAATTATCTATTTTAGATAACCTCTCCTCTTTACTAAATTCGCTTTGCCCTAAAACATCTGCTTTATGTACTTTTAACAATCGGAGAGTTTGCTCATATCCAAGCTTTTTAAACATTCTTCTAAGGATTTTTTTAGATGGTTTAAATACAGCATCATGATACATGATAATTTCAATGATGCTATCGTGTATATAAGTTTCAACTCCCAAATCATTTAATATTTCTGATGCCATTTTAGCAGACCTTACGGGATGAGCATAGAAATGATCAATACCATTCTCATCTGTAGTCTTTGATGCTGGCTTTCCAATATCATGAAACAAAATAGCAAGGCGAACTATTAAATCACAAGGAGAATTTTTTAAAGCCCGCATAGTATGAGAAAATACATCATATTTATGATAAGGATTATTTTGCTCAATCCCTTTACAATGATAAAGTGCAGGAAAGAATTCTAAATTATCTTCAAGCCATTTAACAAACTCTTCATAATCCCTTAATATAAAGTCATAAAGCTCAAATTTTAATCCCTCTAATCTCATAATCCCTCTTTAGTCCTCTCTCATTGATTTCAATTACTAATTCTTCAACCTTTTTTAAATCAGGTTTATCTGGAAGATCTGTATTTTCTCTTGCATATTCAAAATCTTTTTCAAGCTCTTCCACAAACTCAAAGAATTCAGAATTATATGTGCCATCAGAATTCATATACTTACCATTTCTTATCTCAATTAGTAAATCATGTTCCTTTTCTCTAAATGTATTTATTCCCTTTCCTGTTAATATATCTAAACCCATAAAATAAAGGCGTACAAGGTGCATGGCATGTTTATTTAAATGTATTTCATCCTTTTTATTATTTCTATGACGTATTTTATCATAATCCCTTACGCAATTACTCATCTCTGAATAAATTCCTAAAAAATCCCTGATAGGATAATTTTTAAGGTTAATATCAAAAGTAACTTCCCCTTCTTCATTTAAATTGAGTTTTATACTTCCATATTCAAAATCCTCATAGGTATGTTTAAAATGTATAATCTGATTTTGAAGGCTGTTCATTATATGCTTCTCTTTATCTTTCTTACTTAAAGCATCCCTTGCAATGGCATTTTGAAGCCTTCTCATCTGTTGAGTTGCATATCCTAAAAAGCTATGGGCTGCTATCTTAGATAAAAACAATCCTGCATTATCTTTTAAAAGCTTTCCCTCATCTCTAATCTCTATATAATGCTCAGCCTTGCAACCTAATATTTCTATGGTATTAGGGTTACAGCTTAATAAAAGAGGAATCATCTTAGAAAAAGAATAGATTACGGTATCTGTCACTGTTTCTACATATTGCTCAAACCTATCAAATCCTAAAAGCTGCTCTCTTTTATTAAAACAAATGCCACGTATATCTAAATCTGAATTTTTATTATTTGTACCATAAGCATAGCTTCCTCCAAGAGCTAAAAGCATTATATTATCCCTGCAATGTTCATCAGTGCGCAAAAAATTATATTCTTCTCTTTGAAGTATCTCTTTAATATTCAATATAATCTATCCTTTCTCAAGATTTTCAATTCTTCTTTTAACATAAGCTCTGAAATTTTAGAGTAAGTGACTAATTAAACTGGTTTATAATTTTAACTTCATCATTTACGTCGCAATCCCCGATCTTAATCTGAGGCTTATTTTTCCCATGAAAATCACTTCCACAAGTTATAACTAGATTATATTCTATAGCTTTATCATAAAAAAATTCTATTTCAGATATGCTATGATATGAGGAAAACACTTCAATACCTTTAATACCTTCTTTAATTATCTTATCTATAAGCTGAAAATTATCTTTTAAATTTTGCCCTGGGTGAGCTAAAACAGATATCCCCCCTGTTTCATGTATAATATTTTTGGCATCATTTAATCTCATATATTGAACAGGCACATAGGCTTGCTTTCCCTTTGCAAAGAAATCCCAATAGAAGTTTACATATGGCATATCGCTTTTATCTCCACCCTTTAGATAAGGTTTTAATATAGGATTAAGGATGGCATCATCTCTATTTAAAACAATTTCAGCAATTATCTCCCCTGTAACAATTCCATCTTGTGCAATATCAAAAACTTCCTCTTCCTTTATGTCAATATCAGTAGCTTTTTTAAACCTATATATCTTTTCAGAAGCTATGGACTTTTCTTTATCTACTATATAATTCTCTATTTCTAAAAATCTTTTATCTGTATAATCAAATCCATAACCTAATAGATGAAAATTTATATCATCATAAACACAATCTATCTCAATTCCTGAGAGCACTTTGATTTTCTTTTCTATGCCTAATTTTATGGCTTTATCTACACCTCTTACTGTATTATGGTCACTTATCGAGACTATCTTCATATCTTCTTTTTCACACATTTCCATTATATCTTCAACTGAAAACTCTGCATCAGCACTATTAATTGAATGGATGTGTAAATCTATTTTTGTCATTGTATCTCCAATCTATCTTTTAAAATTTAACCATCTTGACATAAATTCACTTTAGAAATATGATTTTAAGAACGATGATCTACTATTAAATTTTAAACCATTAAATATCATTTAGAAAGACCCAAAATTTTAAAAGGAGAATTAGAATAAAAATCGAAAGGAAAATCAAGTATGCAATATGTGCTGACGAATAAAAACACACCTATACTTATCTGTGAAATTGATGAAACCAGTAATGCAATCATAAAAATAACAGACATGTTAAATCCCGAATATCTTCCTATAGGAATAAACCCCAAAAAAGAATATTTACGCAAAGAATTAAATGACTGGTGGAGAGAAAGATCCATTCCGGCGAGCCGTCAAGGACTGCAAGAAGCTTTATTAAATATGGGCATTGCAAACAAAGATTACTTATTGACAAAAGGCTTAGGATTAAGCCTTTCTGACCAATACTGGATTAATCCACAGGGTCAGCTAGATTGGAATACAGTTAATTTCTTCGATAACTCATTTTCCTATGAAGTTGGTGACATTTTATTCGGCGAACGCACAAACTACAAAGAGCTTAATTTGATGTCGCCTGATAACACATCTGACGGATGGCTTAAAAAACGATGGAAGATAATAAACGACGAACGATGCTTGATCAAAGGCGGTAGTACTAATTCAATGCAAGAGCCTATAAATGAAGCATTTGTATCAGAAGTAATAAATGCTATGGATTTCAAAAATTTTGTTCCGTATGAACTTAATATAGTAGACGAAGTGCCATACAGTGTTTGTAAAAACTTCATTACAAAAGATACTGAGCTAGTAACCGCATACCAAATTTTGCAGACATCGCCAAAACCCAATGATGTGGCATGGAAAACACATTTCCTAAACTGTTGTGACAAACTGCAAATACCTGAAGCAAAAGAAAATCTTGACTTTATGCTTGCTCTGGACTATTTAATCAGGAATACAGATAGACATACAACAAACTTTGGTGCGATTCGTGATATAAATACACTCAAATTTGTAGGAATGGCTCCTGTGTTCGATAGTGGTACAAGTTTATGGCACGATGTATCAACTGAAGTTATTTCACCATTTAATAAATTTAAAACAAGACCATTTCACGAAGATCCAAAAAAACAATTAAAATTAATATCATCATTTGATAATTTTGATTTGACAAAACTAAAAAATATATCATCTAAATTCAACGACTTACTAATTCAGTCACCAACTATAAGTGCTATCAGAAGAGAAAGGCTGTGTAACAGTTTTGATAAACACAAAGACAATTTTCTAAACCTTATAAATAATATGGCAATATAATCTGTTTTTAAAAAAACTGACACTAAACTTAATTTATTCTCAGAATTAAAATATGAATGCGGATAATAACGAGTTTGAAACATAAAATAGCAACACATTTCAGGGCTTATTCTGGAGTGTGTTATTTTTTTATAATAAATGAACAAATCGAGATTATTTTTAGATAATTTTTTTTAACTTTAGATCTATGTGAAATTCTATATCTTAAATTTTAAGTTTTTTTAGAATCAAAGCTTGCTTTCTCTATTTTTTATCTATGTACCAAATGTGAGCTATAATGTTTACAAACTATCAATTTTGGATATTAATATAAAAAATATATTTTAATGGAGTAAGGAAGATGAATACTGAATATCTAGGTAAAGTAAAGCTTGATTACACATTTTATAATAAAAATGATGTATATTCTGATGGTGATATTGAAGATTATATGCTTGAAATTGTAAGAGATAAAGAAAGATATGAAAAAATATTGACAAATGAATCAAGATGGTCAATATTATATCATTTTTCACCCATTAGAAAAAATATCATTGAATGGTATCCATTTGAAAAAGGTGCTCATATTTTAGAAATTGGCTCAGGTTGTGGTGCAGTTACAGGAGCTTTTTGTAAGGATACATATATCACTTGTATTGAACTATCAAAAAAAAGATCATTGATAAACGCTTATAGACATCAAAATATTGATAACATTGAAATAATAGTAGGAAACTTTAATGATATAAAATTCAATAAAAAATTTGACTTTATAACTCTTATAGGAGTCCTTGAGTATGCAAAATTATACACAAATACCAATAATCCTTATGTCGATTTTTTGAAAAATATAAGGACATTTTTAAAAGATACAGGAAAATTAATACTAGCTATTGAAAATAAGTATGGACTAAAGTACTGGGCTGGAGCAAAGGAAGATCATACAAATATAGCTTTTGAAGGAATTGAAGGTTACAATGTGAATAATAATATAACAACATTTTCCAAGCAAGAATTGATAAATATTTTAAATGAAGCAGGTTTTTCCTATGAAAGGTTTTATTATCCATATCCAGATTATAAATTACCACATATTATTTATTCAGATAAATTACTTCCTAAAAAAGGTCAATTAACTATAAATAATTTTAATTATGACAATGAAAGATTAACCTTGTTCAATGAACAAAGAGTTTATGACGGCCTTATTAAAAATGGTCTATTTGAATTATTCTCAAATTCTTTTTTAATAATTGCAAGCTGAATATGAAAATGGAGATGAGTTTATGAGTAATATAGATTATATAAAATATACCCCTTTCCGTAAAAAAGAATTTTCATTGAAAACAATCATTGAAAATGTTGATGGCAAAAAAATTGTAAAAAAAGCCAGCACTAATTTAGAAAGTAATGCTTTTATAAAAAGAATATTTGATAATTATCAATTGCTTAAGAAAAGTTATGTAAATATTGAAATCTGTAAAGTTTATCAAAATCAAGCTGAGGATGAAATATTATTTGAATTTATAGAAGGACATACACTTACAGATATTTTAATAGATTTTATAAATAAAAATGATAAAAAATCATTTATTGATCTCATATATGAATACAAATCATTGATTCTAGATAAAAATAGAATTCAAACTAAAAAAGCATTTAGTGTAACAAATAAATTTATAGAAATATTTGGGCAATATGAAGGTATATTTCCATTTGACTATATGTCGATTACAAATATTGATATGTCATTTGATAATATAATAATCAACAATGATGATTATTATATTATTGATTATGAATGGATATTCACTTTTCCTATACCCTTTAAATATGTTATCTATAGAAATATAAATTATTTATATACAATATTAGGGTCACAAATTGAAATCAAAAAATTTATTTCTCTTAATGAACTTTTTAATTTATATGAAATATATGATGATGATATATGTACCTTTCAAGTTATGGAAAAAAATTTTAATAAATATGTCTTTGGAGATAACTTTAGTATAAATAGTAAATTTTTAAAGAGTAATTATAATTTAAATCAAATTAACGAGTATAAATATCATAATTTGCAAAATTTTTATTCTCAATTATTCTGGGATTATGGAGAAGGATATGAAGAAAAAAATAGCATAGCAAAAAATATCACTATTAGTAACAAAAATACCATTGAAATCAATTATAAAGTAGAAAATTTAAAAATAAAAAATTTAAGATTTGATCCTTTAAATGAAAACTGCATAATAGAGCTAATAGATGCTAAAATTTTACATAAAGACAATGAAGAGCAAGCTCTAAAAGCTAATTTTAGCAATGCTTTTCATGTTGATTTAAATAAATATTATTTTTCAACAGATGATCCAAATATTCATTTTACCATAGACTCGGATGTAAATATCACAGAAGTTAAATTTCAATTAAGATATATTTCTTATGATTCTAGAACAATCAACTTAATAGAAGAAAAAATCATTTCTGAAAATACTAAAAATGAAATGAAAATTTCAGAACTTCAAAACCAGTTTATATCAGCAGTGGAATCAAGAGATCATTTTTTATCTTTGTACAACGATGTTATTAATTCAAAATTTTGGAGAGCTACAAAGCCTTTTCGTATTGCAATTGAAAAAATTAAAAAAATCATCAATATCAAAAAAATATCCTAATTTATAAAAAAGTTGAAGACTTGAGTCCTCAACTTTTTTGATTCAATCTTTAGTTTATAACAACAGCAGTACCTGAAGCTGTCACCATAAGCATACTGCCTCCCTGCCCAAGAACTTCATAATCCACATCAACCCCAACAACAGCATTAGCTCCCATTTGAGACGCACGCATTTCCATTTCTCTCATAGCTTCAGTTCTTGCCTCCATAAGCTCAGTTTCATATGTCTGGCTTCTTCCTCCAAATATATCCCTTATGCCTGCTGCAAAATCTTTTACAAAGTTTACACCGCTTATGACTTCTCCAAATACTATTCCTTTGTATTCTACTATACGTCTTCCTTCAATGGATTGAGTAGTTGTAATTATCATAATAACACCTCTTCTTTATATTTAAATACTATTCTTCTAAATTCTTCTTCCATTTCTCTAATGATCCTTTAAGCTCATCATTTAAATCTTTAACCATAAGCCAATTATACACCACAGCATATAGATAAAAGCAATAGCTTCCTCTAGGAACCCTATTTAATAAGCTATAAAAAACACTAAAAACATTATTCCTTATTAAAGGATTTATATTTACTTCATTTGCAAGATATACTACAGCAGGCTCTATTGGCCAATCTATCTGACCTTCACAAATCAAAAACAAATAATAAATATCTAAATTTGCAATGACAAAAACAGATGCATATTGTATGTGTTTAATCCATCTCCATGGTGTAAAGCCGTCTGGTGGGATAGGAGGGTTTAACATTATGGCAATTAACTCATTTATAGAATCCTTATTTAGCTTTTTAGAAACATCTTGAGCATTTTTATACCAATTAAAAAAATCATACTGAGAATTTGCCATGTCATAGATAAGATCACAAACCTCATCTGAAACTTCTGTAAAACATGGAGTTTCTATATTTTCATCAAAATTCCATAGCTTTAAATAATCTTCCTTAATTCCTTTCCTAGGATCCTTATCTGGAATAGACTCTACAGTTAAATTTAAAACTGGTGAATTTTTTCCTCTTCTAAAATCATTAAGGTATAGCCTAAACGAATTTATTGCACTTGGAGCTTCTGTGTTGCTTAGATTTAAATTTATACTTCCACCTTTATCTAATGGCGGATTATTTTGAATTACCTGTTTTAGTACATTAATAGATGCTTCTTCAGGCTCTGGTATATAATCTATATATGGAGTTTTATCCTGAAACTCCTTTAATTTTTTTACATGATTAAAAAGAAATTCTGTCCTTCTATCTTCAGGATTTTTTATAAAGTGCTCTTCTAATCTTTCATAGGCTTCTTCACTTTTTTCTAAAATATAATCTATATATAATACAGAACTAAGTGCCCAATTGCTTTTAGAATTTATACTTAGTGCATCCTCATAATACTTCTTTGCTGTTTTATAGTCACCAACATCAAAGAATAAATCACCTAAATCTAAAATGCAACTCTCACTTTCAGGATCAAAGCTATGTGCTTCTTCATAAAATTTCTTAGCCTCTTCTATGTTTCCCATATCTCTATATACCATAGCCATACCAACACATGTAGCATAATTTTTTTCAATATCATAGGCTAATTTTGCACTCTTTAAAGCATCATCTAATCTATTCATTCTCCTTTGGACACAAGAGAGGAACCACAAAATTTTATCGTCATCTTTTATGATTTCATACCTTCTCTCAAGAAGTGAGGAAAGATGTAAGAGAGATTTATATTTATAATCTTTATCTATAATATCCACTGATCTTATTGCAGCTGACATAAAAGATGTTAATACAGAATCATGAATCTTTAAAACATCATCCACCTTAGGCTCCCAATCAATTATCCAGCAAAGATAAGGAACCTGCGGCACAGTTCTAATCACTTGAGCAATTAATCTAAAGGCTTCGTTATATTCTCTATTTTCAAATAAGATATATGCTCTTAAAGCTACCTTAGCAAAATAATTATTATCTTCAAGCTTAATAAAATCCAATAAATCATGATTTTCTTCTATAAGCTCATTAAGATAGAAAAGCCTTTCATGATTAGCAGGATCATCTGCTATAGCACAAGATAGATGAAAAAGTGCATGATCTAGATTACCTTCATTTTTTTCTTTAAAAAATATTTCTATATCTTCTTCTGGAGTCGTAATAGAATTATTATCCATTTAATTTCCCCTTTTAAAATTTACACTATATTTTTAAAATTATAACATATTTAAATGTAAAGCTGATGAAAGTACTATAATTTCACCAGCTTTAAACTTAAATTGACCAGTTTCCATCCTTAAATACATCTATTTTTCTTCCATCATAAGTCTCTCCAATTATGCTAAGGTCACAAGATCCAACCATAAAATCTATATGAGTTAAACTTCTATTTACACAAGCTTTATCAAGTTCTTCATCACTCATAGATCCTCCACCCTTAACACATGTAGCATATGCTCTCCCAAAAGCCAAATGACAAGAAGCATTTTCATCAAATAAAGTATTTTGAAATATTATATCCGTTTTAGATATTGGTGAATCAAAAGGTACAAGTGCAACCTCTCCAATATACTTTGCTCCCTCATCTATATCTAAATAATTCTTCAAAACATCGTATCCTGTTTTAGCAGAAAAATCTACAATTTTACCATCTTTAAATGTAAAATCAAAATCTGTTACCATAGTTCCTGAAATGTTCAAAGGTTTAGTACTTTTAACATATCCATTTATTCCAAATTTATTATTTACGGTAAATATTTCTTCTGTTGGTATATTTGCAATAAATTCTACTCCATTTTTATTCGCTTCAGCCCCTCCTTGCCAAACATGATTTTTAGCAAGTTCAATGGTTAAATCGCAGGTTTTTGATTTATATTTTAAATTTTTAAAATTATAATCATTCATAATTTTACATTTATTGATTAAGGATGATGAATGCTTAGCCCAAGCGTCAATTGGGTCATCTAAATTTATCCTTGTTGCCTCAAATAACTTTTCCCAAAGCTTCTCTTTAGCTTCTTTAAGATCAAGTTCAGGAAATACCTTTTTAGCCCAGGCATCTGTAACACAAGCTACTACAACCCAACTAGCTTCACTATTTGAAATAACCTTTCCAAATTCTTTATTTGCAATAGACGTAGCCTTATTGTATTTACCTAACCTATCTGACGAAACATCCTTATATAGATCTGGATTAGGACATGCAATGCTTATAACTGCAGCATCTTCTTTTAACATCTTAACAAATCCATCTATTTTCCACGTATAAAATTTTTCAAGAGCCTGTTCTGGAGCCATAGACATATACAATCTATTTATTTCATCATCTGCAATATCTGTATACACATTAAAAGCTCCAAGTTCATAAGCTCTTTTAACTATAGCTCTATTTAGCTCCATAGCTGAAGTAGTAGTCCTTATGATGACATTTTGATTTTTCTGCAAGTTTATACCTTTTTTTAAAATTAAATCTGCATATTTTTCAAGCATATTCATAATTTTCACCTCTTAAATATTTTATGGAATCTTTTTAAGATAACATCTCAAGATATTCTATAAGCCTTTCTTCAACATATTTCGTGATAATTTCAACCATAGGTCCTGCATCGCTCTTAGTGTAAAAAGCATCAAAGCAATCATAATAAGTTTTTCTATCTGCAAACTTAATATCTATAGCAGGATATCCTTCTTTCATAAGTTCTAGATTTAACAAAAGTCTGCCAGTTCGACCATTTCCATCAATAAATGGATGTATACCTTCAAATTTAAGATGAAATAGTGCTATAGCTTGCAATATGTGCATTGATCCTCCAATTTTTCTATAATTTAAAATAAGTTCCTCCATGGCACAAGGTATAAGATAAGGCTCTGGTGGCTCATGGATTGCACCCATAATGCGAACTGGTACTCTCCGATATCTACCTTTATCTTCTGGTTTATCAATTAAAACAAGGCTATGAATATCCTTAATTATTTTCTCAGAAATATCTTCTTTATCTTTTACTAATTGTTCAAGATATAAATAAGCATCTCTATGGCCAATAGCCTCTAAATGATCTTTTAGAGGCTTTTTATTGATAGTCATACCTTCTAAAATTATCATAGCCGTTTCTCTTAAAGTAAGTGTATTGCCTTCTATGGCGTTAGAATTATAAGTATATTCAACCATAAATTGTTCACGAAGACGAGAAACTTCACCAGCTGTAAAAGGACGCTTTTTACTTAATTTTTCTTTCAAAGCATCAATTTTTAAAAAAATCTGATGATAATCTTTAATATCTGAATATTCCAAAAGATCACCTCAATTAAAAACTATTGATTAAAGGAGAAGTCCCATAAGCACAATATTTCTATAAACCCCATTTACAAAGTTTTCTTTTATTAAAAGCCCTTCTCTTTTAAATCCAAGCTTCTCATAGAGCTTTATAGCTCTCGTATTCTCCTCATTGGTATTTAAACTAAGTTTTTTGGTAATCCCATTTCTCTTTGCAAAATCTATGAGATAATTCATTATGACCTCTCCAAGACCCTGACCGCAATATTTTAAACTTATGACTATTCCTACAACACCTACATGCATGCTCTTTGATTTTTGCTTTGAATTTATGGATGAAATAGCTATGATCTTATCATCTATAGTTGATATCAATATTATTGAATTATTTTCTTTCATAGTAGCTTCAATATAATCTTGAAATGAATTTACATTAGCTGTGAATTCATTTTTACCAAAGGATAGAAAATCTGTCTCTCCTCCTACAATATTATAAAAGTCGATCATGTCTTTAGCATCTTCTCTTTTTGCAAGTCTTGTTATAACCTCAGTTCTGTCGTTCAAATATGTCATTTTCATATTAAAGTTCTCTCTACTTATTATTTAAAGCTGCTATTCCTGGAAGCTCTTCACCTTCTAAAAACTCTAGAGATGCTCCTCCTCCAGTTGATATATGGGTCATCTTATCCCCAAATCCTAGATTATTTACAGCAGCTGCACTATCTCCTCCACCTATTATAGTAGTTGCAGAAGAATCAGCCAAAGCTTTTGCAATAGCTATAGTTCCTAATTTAAAATTCTTAAATTCAAAGACACCCATAGGTCCATTCCATATGATAGTCTTAGCTCCATCTATAGCCTTTGAAAATTCTTCTTCAGTTTTAGGTCCTATATCAAGCCCCATAAATCCTTCAGCCACATTCTCATCTTTTGTAATTTCAGCTTCAACATCTCTGTACTCAGGTGCTATCCTATTATCCCTTGGAAGCAATAATTTTACTCCTAGACTCTTTGCTTTTTCTATCATCTCTAAGGAATAATCTATCTTATCTTTTTCAAGAAGAGAGTTTCCAATGCTATAGCCTTTAGCCTTTAAAAATGTATAAGCCATTCCTCCGCCTATTATCAAAGTATCCACCTTTGAAAGGAGGTTATCTATCACTTTTATCTTATCTGAAACCTTAGCACCACCTAAAATTGCTACAAATGGTCTCTTAGGGTTATTCACTGCATCTCCTAAAAATTTTAACTCCTTTTGAATCAAGTATCCACATACGCAAGTATCTATAAATTTTGTAACTCCAACTGTGGAACAATGTGCTCTATGGGCAGATCCAAATGCATCATTTACATAGACATCTGCTAAATTTGCAAGCTCCTCTGAGAATGAATCTAAATTCTTCTCCTCTTCTTGTCTAAACCTTGTATTCTCTAAAAGTATGATATCTCCATCCTTCATCTTAGAAACAGCATCTTTTGCACTAGCACCAACAACAGTATCATCCTTTGCAAATTTTACTTCCTTTTCTAATAGCTCTGAAAGCCTCTTTGCAACCGGATCTAGAGTAAACTTTGGATCAGGTCCTTTTGTCCTTCCTAGATGAGAACATAATATTACCCTTCCGCCATGCTCTGATAAATATTTTATAGTAGGAAGAGCTGCTACAAGCCTATTTTCATCTGTTATGGTATCACCCATTAAAGGTACATTAAAATCACACCTGACTAAAACCCTCTTACCTTTTACTTCTATATCTTCAATAGTCTTTTTATTATAATTCATTTTTTCACCTCTTATAATTAAAAGATCTGGTCTCATAGACCATTCTATAAAACCAGATCCTATTAAATTAATTTCTATTTTCCATCTATAGTTGCTATATGAACTATTAAATCCATAAGCTTGTTTGAATAACCCCACTCGTTATCATACCAAGCTACAAGCTTTACAAACTTATCATCTAATAATATTCCTGCTTTAGCATCGAATATGGACGTCCTCTTATCGTGAATAAAATCAGTAGAAACGACCTCATCCTCTGTATATCCTATGATTCCTTTTAATTCACCTTCGGAAGCTTTTTTCATGCATGCACAAATTTCTTCATATGTAGCCGATTTGTCAAGCACTACAGTTAAATCCACTACTGAAACGTCTATAGTTGGAACTCTAAATGACATACCTGTTAATTTTCCATTTAGTTCAGGTATAACCTTTCCTACAGCTTTAGCAGCTCCTGTAGATGAAGGTATTATATTTGCAGATGCTGCTCTTCCACCCCTCCAATCTTTATTTGAAGGACCATCTACAGTTTTTTGAGTTGCTGTTGTTGAATGGACAGTTGTCATTAATCCTTTAACTATACCAAAATTTTCATGAATCACTTTAGCAAGAGGAGCTAAGCAGTTTGTTGTACAGGAAGCATTAGAAACAATATTCATATCTTTTTTATATGCATTCTCGTTTACCCCCATAACAAACATAGGTGCATCTGCCGATGGAGCTGAAATAACCACCTTTTTAGCGCCACCTTTTAAGTGAGCTGAAGCTTTATCTATGGTTGTAAATACTCCTGTGCATTCAGCAACGTATTCAGCTCCACAAGAAGCCCAATCTATATTTGATGCATCTTTTTCAGCAAATACCTTTATAACTTCATCATTTACATATAGCTCGCTCTTTTCATGGTTAACAGAGATTTTACCATCAAATTGTCCATGAACAGAATCATATCTTAGCATATATACCATGTAATCAAGGTCGATAAAAGGATCATTTATACCCTTCACATCTATATTAGGATTTTCAATAGCTGCTCTAAAAGCAAGCCTTCCAATCCTTCCAAAACCGTTAATACCAATGTTAATCATAGAGATTACCTCCTATTTTATAAAAATCAATTGACTTAATCCAAATATGCCTTAAATAAACGATTAAGGCATAAATATAGAAGCAATTTTATTTTACCCATTATTTCAACTTATTATAAATCAAAAAAATTCTTTTTAAAAGCGTTTTTAAGAGATTATTTTTATAAAAACGTTGACAACAATTGCATTTTCAATCTTTTAAACTTAAAAATCCTGCCTGATGCTTATAGTAGAATATTTTTCTGTAAAAAATTTATGTTTATGCTAAAATATTAGCATAACTCATGTGAATTACTAGAATATATCTCACAGAAGTAGAGGTAAGATTACAAACAGGGGGAATATTTCATGAAATTAAACGGAAGATGCTATTTTTGTAATAGAGAAGGCACTCAGACAATCTTAAAAAATCATTTTTCAAAATGTGTGCCATATCAAAAGAGCTTGGAACAAGGTGAAAATATATATTATATGCTGCGAATTGAAGATTCATTTAATCCTGATTATTGGTTATTTATCAATATGAAATCAACATCAAAGCTTTCTTCTTTAGATGGATTTTTGCGTAAAATTTGGCTAGAATGTTGTAACCATACCAGCCAGTTTAGTTTTAGTGAGTCCGGATATCCAATTCCATTTTCTAGAAAAATCGACCAAGTTTTTCTTTTAGATTCAGATAAAATTTTAAAAACTAAACTTCATTATAAATACGATTTTGATAATCCAACAACTCTTACTATCAATCCTATGTCTATATTTAAATCTATATATCATAAAAAAAACATAATGCTTATGGCTAGAAATATTTTGCACGAATTTAAATGTTCTTGCCAAAAACAAGCTGAGTTTATCTGTACAAAATGCCAATATGGAAATAAAAATCCATTTCTTTGCAAAGAGTGTGCAAGCACTCATAAGTGCGGGACAGAAGCTCTCCTTCCTGTGGTCAATTCTCCGAGAATGGGCATTTGTAAATATGATGGAAAAAAAGATATTTGGTCGTAAAAATCATCTTTGAAAAAATATTTGTAAAATTCGACTTTACTATATATTGACAATATATGTATTTTTGTGTAATATTTTTATATAATTAAAATTTATTTTTAATTTTTACAAAATGCATCTACAAAATGCATCAAAGTACATATGATAGGAGGTATGGAAATGAGAAAAATAATTTTTCCAAAAAATATTACAATTACCATTAAAGATAAGAGCCGTGAAGCAGAAAGCAGGAGAATATTTAATGAAGTTGCTATACCTATAGTAAATTATTTCTTAAATCCATTTGAAGATCTTTTTTTAATCCTCATAACACAACAGGATGAGCTTACTTTTAACCCTTCATAGAATAATATCACTTCACTATTTGAAGTATATAATACATAATCTATATAAAAAAAGAGCTGTCACACTTACGATTAAAAGTCGTAAGGTGATAGCTCATTTTTTTATACAATTATTTAAAATAAGTAAAAAATAGACAATACTAAAATTATTTTAAATAATTCAGATAAACCCATACAATATCAGCAAATAAATTTATGTTAATTACAGTAAAATTAATTATATAAATTGCATTAAAAGAGAATGATAGTTATAATAAAAATTGTGGATCTTCCTAAGGACATGTGGCAAATTAATTAGAAAGTATCTTTTAATAAGTTTATATAAATGTACCACATAAATTTTAAAAGACCCAATATTTTATTTATAAATTGATATAGAGGTGTAAATTATGGAAAACTTAAAAAATGAAGAATTAAATCCTATGAAAAATTTAAAAAAATCAGATATTGAATTATTTGAAATAATAAATGAAGAGCACAAAAGAGAAGAAGAAACTATAGAGTTAATAGCTTCCGAAAATTTTGTATCTAAAGCTGTTCTTGAGGTCAACGGTTCTGTTTTAACAAATAAATATGCTGAAGGTTACCCTGCAAAGAGATACTATGGAGGTTGTCAAGCAGTTGACAAGGCTGAGGAGCTTGCAAGACAAAGAATATGTAAAATATTTGGAGCAGAGCATGCAAACGTTCAACCTCATTCAGGGTCTCAAGCAAATATGGCTGTATATATGTCAGTTCTTCAACCAGGTGACACTGTATTAGGTATGAATTTAAGCCATGGTGGTCATTTGACTCATGGAAATCCAGCAAACTTTTCAGGAAAATTATATAAATTTGAAGCTTATGGTGTGAGCAAAAATGATGAAAAGATAGATTATGCTGCACTTAGAGAGAGAGCTCTTGAAGTAAAGCCAAAAATGATCGTTGCAGGAGCAAGTGCCTACTCTAGAATAATCGAATTTGATAAGTTCAAAGAAATTGCAGATGAAGTTTCAGCATATCTTATGGTAGATATGGCACATATTGCAGGAATTATAGCTGTAGGTCTCCATCCAAATCCTGTTCCATATGCTGATTTTGTAACTTCCACAACCCATAAGACATTAAGAGGACCAAGGGGAGGTTTGATCCTTTGCAAGGAAAAATATGCAAAGGATATAGACAAGACTATATTCCCAGGCATACAAGGTGGTCCTCTAATGCATACCATAGCTGCAAAGGCATCAGCATTTCTTGAAGCTATGAAACCTGAATTTAAAACTTATATGGAGCAAGTATTAAAAAATGCTAAGCTTTTAAGCGAAGAGCTAAAAAGATATGGATTTAGAATTGTATCAGATGGAACTGATAATCATCTTATGCTTGTTGATTTGACAAATAAAAATATCACTGGAAAAGACGCAGAAAAAATACTTCAAGATAATAATATAACTGTAAATAAAAACACAATACCTCAAGAAACCTTAAGCCCATTTGTAACAAGTGGTATAAGAATAGGTACTTCTGCTATAACAACTAGAGGATTTAAAGAAGAAGAAATCAAAAAGATTGCTTATTTCATAAATTATATAATAGAACATAGGGAAGAAGATCTATCCAATATAAAAGATGAAGTTATCTCACTTTGTAGAAAATTCCCTATTTATTAATCATCATTAAAAGACTTAATAAATCAGTTTGAGAAATTAATAAAACATATAGGAGAGCTTCTCATCCCATTTTTAATGGAAAAAAATCAAAGTTATATTTTCAAAATTTATGACAATATAGATGTTGTTATAATAAAAAAATAGAAATTTTTTTATTATATTAATATATTTTTGTATAAATACTAGTATTTTGCTTAATATTGTTGTATAATAAATTTAATTTCACTGTTTAATTTGTTACATATTGTAATATATTTGTAATAAAATTAAAAAAACTTTAATTTTTAATAATCATACTAAAACCCTTGGTATGATTATTTTTTTTATATATTTTTTTTATAGTAATGATATAATAAGATCTAAGTATTGAAACTAGGTAGTGATAAATATGAAAAAATTTGATATTATATTGATAATTATTTTTATAATATTATCTTTTGTTCCTCAGATAATTTTTATGATTAATTTTAGACATGCTTCTAATCTCGTGGCTGAGATTAAAGTCAATGGTAAGCTTTATAGAACTATCGATTTTACAAAGCTTAAAAGTGAAGTCATCATAAATTTAGAGAACAATGAAGGGCATAATGATGTTTTGGTTTCAAAGGATGGGGTTATTATGAAATATGCAGACTGCAGGGATAAAATATGTTTAAAAGAGGGGCTTATAAATAAGCAAGGTGAGAGCATAGTATGCCTCCCTCATAATGTAATTATATACATCAAAGGGTCAACTAGTGGAGAAGACCCAGATATCATAGTGAAATAGAGAGCTTTATGAACAGAACTAAAAAAATGGTCTTTATATCCATGATTGTAGCCCAATCCCTTATAATGTTTATTATAGAAAATCAAATACCTTATCCTTTTATCGCACCAGGTGCTAAAATAGGTCTTTCTAATTTATTTGTTTTAATCTCTCTTTATATATTTGATATAAAAACTGCATTCCTTGTAGTTATATTAAAAGTTATACTATCCTCCATAATCATTGGAAATATGTCTACATTTTTATATAGCATAGCTGGAGGACTTCTCAGTATGCTATTTATGCACCTTGCAAAAAAATATCTAAAAGATAAGGTATCTATTTTAGGAGTCAGCATAACTGGAGCAGTTATGCATAATTTTGCTCAAGTTTTAGTGGCAAGCTTGATAACTAGCAATCTGTTTTTATTTTTATATATGCCTATACTCACTATTTTAGCTGTACTATCAGGTTTTTTTATTGGACTTGTCGGCAATTTTTTTATTAAGCAATTTTATAAATTAAATTTAAAATCAAATTGATAAAATTTCTCATATCTTTACATAATTCTATAGGTATTTCATTATACTAATTTTAAGCCAAGCTGTGCAAGGATTCTGTGAAAATTTTTAAGGAGTGGTAAAGTGAATAACAATAATAATAAATTTGTACCAAAAATCACAGGTAATTTAAGAAGCCATATGATTGAATTGCCAGAAGTAATTCGAGATGCTAGCGGGATAGTTATTTTCGGAAAGAGAATTAAGTCAATCTTATTTTCTACAGATGTAGCTATTATACGAAATACAAATGCAGATGCAATCATTGCAGTTTATCCTTTTACTCCACAGCCTATAATAACTCATTCCATTATGATGGCTACAGATGTGCCAGTATTTTGCGGGGTAGGCGGAGGGACAACCACAGGCAAAAGGGTTGTAAACTTATCCCTTGATGCAGAATTTCAAGGAGCTATGGGAGTCGTGGTAAATGCTCCTACTTCAAATGATATTGTAAGGCAAATAAAGGAAACCATAGATATTCCTATAATTGTAACCATAGTTTCAGAGAACGAAAATTTTAAAGATAGAATAGAAGCTGGAGCGACAATTTTCAATGTCTCTGGAGCTTATACTACACCAAAAATCGTAAGAAAAATAAGAGAGCAATATCCAGAATTCCCTATAATGGCAACTGGCGGACCAAAAGATGAACATATTAAAGAAACTATAGCAGCTGGAGCTAATGCTATTACCTATACACCTCCAACTTCAGGAGAAGTATTTAGTGGCTTAATGAATAAATATAGAGATCAAATAAGCAATAGATAAAAATAAGATTCTTTTCAATTTATTAGGGGTAGAGGTAGCAAACGTGTAACCAGGGGCAAAGTAATGATAAAATAATGGTAAATTAAATGCTCATATTCCTTACTTTTCCATAAAACTAAAATGTTTTATATTTTAAGCCATTTTATGTGTAAATTAATTAGGCAAATAAAT
>JAVBPQ010000015.1:0-32430 GCA_031549525.1 Clostridiaceae bacterium
TGAAGCATGAGGTAATCTATATCATCTTCCTCTAAGATAAGGCATGGCACTTTTTCATATTTTTCAAGGTTAGTCTCCTTATAGAGCTTAGTCAAAGCCATAAGCCTGCTCCTTCCTAAAACCACCATATATCCAGGTTCATCCTTTTCTTTCATAACAAGGAGGGGAGTGATTAAGCCCATGCATTCTAGAGAGGTTATGAGGTCTAATAACTGTTGAGAGGAAGGTTTTCTGAAAAAATTAAGATGAGGTGGCATTTCATGTAACTCCTCTATGGGAATATATTCGAATCTTTTAAAGAAATTAACACCATCTTTATAGTTAGATTCACGAAGAAGCTCTTCTCTAATCTCTTCATTTTCTTTTAATCTTTCTTCACCTAAGTCCATATTCATTTTAATAACTCCTACAAATAATATTTAATATATGTATAATCATTACAATCAAAAAAAGACCTTAAAAGAAAAGGGCTGCTTCAGAATCGATTTTTAAATTAAAAATGTGGAGCAAAACCCCACATTTTTTAGCATAGGCTAGGAAAGAATTTTGCAAGAAGATACATACCATCATCAAAAGCTTGTATCTCATGAGGAGTATTTTTTGGCATTATAGCAACAGTGCCTGGTTCGTAGCTATAAATCTTATCAAATACATTGCAAACTCCCATTCCATAAATAATCTCATGAGTCTCCACTTGATTTTCATGGGTGTGAATTCCAATTTTCATATTGGGTTCTATTCTTATCAAATGATAGCTAAATTCTCCATTTGTCTGTGCAGATGTTATAAGATGCTTTAAATAAACCCCTTCAAATTTTTTATGGGGAGTCCATTCTACATCTTCAAAGTTTATGTTCATAGAAGAAGTTATTAATTTTCCAAATTCAAATTGAGTAGCGATATTTATCTTATCCATAAAATACGTCCTTTCTTTTTATTTTTATGATACCATAAATAGGGGATATTATAAAATTAATTAGAAAAGGAGAGTTGATTTTTATCTTAGAAAATTTAAAAGAAATTGTATATAAAGCAAATATGGAACTACCTAAATATAGATTAATTACATTTACCTGGGGCAATGTGAGTGGAATAGATAGAGAAAAGGGGCTTTTTGTTATAAAGCCAAGTGGTGTTGAGTATGATGATTTAAGTCCAGATGACATGGTTGTTGTGGACTTAAATGGAGATAAAATAGAGGGCAAGTATAATCCTTCTTCTGATACTATGACTCATTTAGCATTATATAGAGCCTTTTTAAATATAGGTGGAATAGTACATACTCACTCTACATGGGCAACAGCACACGCTCAAGCTGGTGTAGAAATAAAAGCTTTAGGAACAACCCATGGAGATTATTTTTATGGAGATATAAGAGTGACAAGGGATATGACTGAAGATGAGATTGAAAAAGATTATGAGTTAGAGACAGGAAGTGTGATAGTAGAAGCATTTAAAGACATAGACCCTATGACTATACCAGGGGTGCTTATAAAAAATCATGGACCATTTACTTGGGGAAAGGATGCTATTGAAGCAGTTCATAATGCTGTAGTTTTAGAAGAGGTAGCAAAGATGTCAATACTATCCCATATTTTAAATAAAGATGTTAAAACCATGAATCAAGCTTTGCTAAATAAGCATTATTTGAGAAAACATGGAAAAGATTCATATTATTGGCAAAAAAATAAGATAGATAATGTTTGAAAAAAATACTATAATAAAAGTAACAATATAGATAAATAAATTAAGCATTAAGAAAGGGTGGTAACGATGGCTACAAGTTTAAAAATTACGGGGACTCCAATAAAAGAGCCAAAGAAAAAGAAAGAAGTTGTTGAATTATTATTTAAAGGAACCATGAGTGAAAGGGTACCTAAAGTTTTAAAGAGCTCTGTTGAAAGTTTATTTATTGTAAATGTTTCAACCTCTCAATGGAGCAAGATAGCTAAAGATGTTAAAAACGATTCAGTTTTTACAATTGAAGGAGATCTTATGGCATCACTTACCCAAGGTGGTAGACCATATATAAGTGTAGCTTGTAGGCATATTTCTTTAAAGGAGCCAAAAGATGTTAAAGAAAATATTGAGGAAGAAAAACCTAAAGCGGAAAAACAAGCAGAGAAAAACAAGTATGAAAATTTAAACAAATTTAGAGAAGATGTTGCAGATCAATTAATAGATATAAATTTAGATGATGTTATTTTAACTGAAGAGGTACATACCACCAATAATAGGAAGAGAATAATACTTGAAGGGATTTTTAATGAGGATAACACTTTAAAGCTATGGTGTTTAATTGTTAGAAAATTAGATGGTGGTAATTATTCATTAGTTTCTGGATTTAAATCTTATGCAACTTGCAAAGTTTATGATATAAAAACGGTTAAAGCATATGTAACTGATTTAAATCATGATGAGTTTGAAAAGAAAATTGAGGGATATCTAGAAGAAAAACAAAAGGAAGAGGAAGAGAGAAAGAGAATAGAGAAGGAGCAAAAAGAAGAGGAAAAGAGGAGAGAAGAGGAAGAAAAGCTAAAAGAAGAGGAGCAGAAAAAAGAAGAGGAGAGGCAAAAAAAGAAAGAGAAGTATGATAAAGCCCTCAAAAACAAAAAAGTTAAAGGCAAAAAGTGATAATTAAAGACATAATTTTTAGTAAGGATGGTATCCAAATAATTGGCTATCATCCTTTTAAAAAAATATTAGGGGGTTTACAAACATGTTAATAAAACCTATAGGAACTAAGCAAATAAAACATGATATCTTTGCAGTAAGAGCTATTATAAGCAATTTTTATATTCTTAAAACAAATGGATCTTTAATTGCATTTGATACTGGAATCAATCCGACCTTAACTAAAAACGGACTTTTAAAATTAAATTTAGACGCAAGTAATGTGAGCCATGTTTTTTTGACACATTCAGATTTTGATCATGCAGGTGGTATTAAAGTTTTTAAAAATGCAAAAATCTATTTATCAAAAATGGAAGTGCCCATGATAAATGGGGAAAAACCTAGGCTTTTGTTTAAATATAATACTAAAATTAAAGATTATCATACCATGGAAGATATGGAATCCATAGAGGTTTATAATAGGAAGATTAAGTTGATATCAACACCAGGGCATACCACAGGTTCAGCTTGTTATCTCGTCGATGATGATATTCTCATAACAGGAGATACTTTAAGAACTTCAACGGAGGGAAAGGTAACCCCATTTTTATTTTTACAAAATATGGATCATAATGGGGATAAAAGATCTTTAAAGATGCTTCAGGATGAAGGAATTTTGGATAAAGCTTCCATTATATTAACAGGGCACACAGGGGTTTTAGATAAAAGCTTTAAATAATATATTAGGGAAAGGTTAGCAATATTGTAAAATAAATTAATTTTTGTCAAATATATTAATTTTCTGTTAAAGGTTAACAACCATTATTTACAAATTAATATAAATTCTAGTATGATGTAAGAGTAGATAATAAACTACAATATTAGATAGAAAAAAAGGGGAGTAATATTTATGTTAAAAAAGAAAATCTTATCAAGTTGCATTTTATGTGCTGTTCTTACAACTGGGTTTACTGGAACTTATATGGTTGCAAATTTCAATAATCCTGCTATAATAGTACAGGCATACAGTACTTATCAATTAAAGACACCTAATATGAAGGGTAATGAGGTTGTAGAACTGCAAAAAATATTAAATGGTTTAGGTTATAATTGCGGTGCAGAAGATGGCGTTTTTGGCAAAGGTGTTGATACTGCTGTTAAGAAATTCCAAAAAGATTGCAAATTAACTTCTGATGGTGTTGTTGGTCCTAAAACTTGGGATAAATTATTTGCAGAGGTTAAAATTATACAAGTTAAATTAACTGGATTAGGATTTAACTGTGGAACAGCAGATGGGCGCTTCGGACCAAAGACAGTAACTGCAGTAAAGAATTTCCAAAAAAAGAACAAATTAGACCAAACTGGTAAAGTTGACACAAAGACAAAAGATTGCTTATTTAACGAAAACGCTAATGGAAATGCAAATGGCAACGCTAATGGAAATGGAAACGCAAATGGCAATGCTAACGGAAATGCAAATGGTAACACCAATGGAAATGCTAATGCAAATGATAACAAAAATGCAAATGATAATGATAACAAAAACAAGAATGACAATGACAATAAAAATGTAAATGATAATAAGAATGAAAATAAAAATGTTACTGAAAATAAGAATGTTACTGAAAACAAAAATGTAAATACTGGCGGTACAATCAATATCAATATAAATAATAGCAATGATAGTAAGACAAATAAAACAAATAAAAAGTAATATTATTTTATAATTAAATATAGAAAAGATAAAGGCTCTTGATTGGGGCCTTTATTTTTTTACGAGCATAAAAAGCTCTATTCTTGATTTGGTTCCAGTTTTTGCATATATATTTGTAATATGATGCCTTACAGTTCTTTCTGTTATAAATAATTTTTCACCAATATCGATTGCAGACATTCCTGTTATTAAATATTGAAAAACTTGGGATTCTCTCTCCGTTAAATGATATTTTAGAATAAAATTAGAATAATCATCCTGTTCTGACACTAAAATTGATTTTTCTTCAAAAATTTGAACACTTCCTGAAAGTAAAAAAAGAATAAAGAACAGTACTATAAGCAAAGAGTAAATTGAGATTAGAGCAATTTCTGAAAGTGCAAATAGATATTCCATAGTAATAGCACCAACAGAGCAAAAAAGACCAAAGAGCATTCCTGAAAGACATATGTAAAAATTGGGGTTTTTTGTTCTCTCTGCTACTGCTAAAAAGCTAATATAAATATATATTAAGAAAAAACCTCCAGCGAAGTAAGCCATCCCAGAATTTAGTAAAAAAGTCGATGGATATTTTAGAAATAGTATTGTAGGTATTAACAAACATATATTGCATAAACATGCAATGGGAAGAAATCTGCCTTTTTTTATATCTGTTATAACACCTGCAATAATAAGGCCTGGAATATAAAAGAACTCTGCTAAAACAAGATTTGAATTATTGGTTTCTATTAAGCCTTTTAATATTAAATTATCATTTGCTCCGATTAGGAAAGAAAATATAGAGGAAATGCTTGCTATTGTTCTTAACAATCTCATATAATTTATCTTCTTACTTTCAACAACTTCTTTTGAGATTGGAATTTCTAAAAAAACATTCTTAATTTTGAATATCAAAATATACCACATAGTAAAACTTATGACAATCACTAAGGCTAGGTTTATATATAAAAAGTTACTGTTATGCTCTGGTATAATCAATAAAAATATATATCTAGTGATGGTACCAAGTGCTAAAGAAATTCCAGAAATAATTCCAATTGGTTTATTATCTATTCTCTTTATATACAAGATATTTAAAATAAATCCTAAATTAAAACCCACAAATAAACCAAGAATAATAAAGACTAAAGGATATAAGCTTTCTATAAAAAAGATATTAAGTATGCTAATAGTTGTTAAAACAGTTATGTAAATTATAGAAATAAATCTATTTATATTTTTAATTCTAAAAATATTTTGTTTTAATAGGTAATATAGAAATACACCAAAAGAAGAAAATAATGCGCTTAATACATACATATTAAGACCTTGATTAATTTTATTATTTGTTATTAAATGGACAGAAATCATATCGCAATCAAAAGACAGGAAAAACCATATGCTAAAAAATATTGAAAAAGGAATATAATCTCTTTTTTTATCAAAATTATTCATAAATGCGTCCCAGCTTTCAATTTATTATACAATATAATTTTTATATTTAATTTAAAAATATTATAACTACATTATAGCATCTTTTATTAGACAATAGGAGGCTTATTAAGCATAATCCTTTTCTAAATTTTAAACTTGGAGGTTTATGCAGGTTATATAAATACAAAACTGTATGAATAGACCATTATGATTTTTTAAAAAACTATAGGGACCTACAGTATTAATTAAATTTAATAGATGTTATTATTTTAAAAAATATATCTGGAAGTGACAATAGATGCTTATAGAAAAGAGGTTATATTGTTATGAAGAAACGTATATTTTAAATGCTCTTCATGATACATTAGATGAGATTCATGCAAAAGTTACTTACTCTAACTTAGAAAAGAAAATTTACAAATTTAAATTAAAGAGACCTTTCAATAGTTTTTTAGCAAGAGTTGAAAAAACTAAAGATGGAATGATACTTCAATTTGAATGCAGATGTTTTTTGAAAAAAAATTACTATTTAAAGAAGAAGCAAATTGATGAGATATTTGAATTGTTTGAAAAAATTGCAAAGTAAAAATAAGGGGGAGGTATTTTGCAGATTAAAAAAACTATTAAATGTCCAGTATGCGGTATGAATTATATTGAAGGTGCCTATAGTGATTGCCCAAAGTGCAGTGGTGTTAAAATAGGATATACTAGGGAATTGATAAATTTAGAAGAAGATAAGGGTAAAAAGGATTTAGAGGATGTTGTCTGTGGATGGCTTATATGCACAAAAGGAGCTTTTAAGGGAGGTTATTTTAAACTTACTAATTCTAAAAATAGAATTGGTGGGGGAGAAGATAATAGCGTGGTTTTAGATTTTGATGAAGATATTGATAAAATGACAAGCTGTCTTGTGGTTTTTGACGATTTATTAAATTGTTTTTGGGCCATGAATGGATGTGGGAAAAATTGTATAAAAATCAATAATGATTTGCTCATTTCTCCGCTAAAAATTAAAACAGGGGATATTTTAAAAATTGGAAATACGGAGCTTACATTTATTCCTCTTTTTAATGAAAATTTTAAATGGGAAAATTTTAAATGAACAATTTAAATATTGAAACTTGTTTTTATTCAGGTTATGGAGCAAGAGATGAAAACGAAGATCATTTGGGATTTTTATATGATGGAGAAAGGGGAGTTTGGACAGTTGCTGATGGACTTGGAGCACATGCATTTTCTAAGGTTGCATCTAAACTTGCAGTTGAATGTATAAATAAAGAAGGAATTAAATTAAATGCTCTAACTGAAGGTGAAATTGTTAACATTATTTATAATGCAGATAAAGTTATCAAAAATAAACAAATAGAATTAAATTTTATAAATGGGATGAAGACTACAGTTGTATCAGCTTTTTTGATGAATAACACTTTAAAGAGCATACATGTTGGTGATTCTAGGTTTTATTATTTTAGAAAAAATGATATATGCTATCAATCAAAAGATCATTCTGTCTCTCAGCTTGCAGTTGATCTTGGAGAAATTAAGGCAGGGGATATTAGATTTCATGAGGAAAGAAATTTTGTGACTAAGGTTTTAGGTAGTAGCAGCAATTATAAATATGCAGTAGATTTTTCTATTGAGGTAAAATTAAAAGATGCATTTTTACTGTGTACAGATGGATTTTGGGAATTAATATATGAGGCTGAAATGGAAGATATGTTAAAAAGATCTATAAGTGCTAGAGTATGGCTTGCTAATATGCTTAAAATTATAAAAAAGAGAATAAATAAACAAAGTGATAATTATACTGCAATTTGTTGCAAAGTTTTGTAAAGGAGGTTTTTGAGGTTTTTATGGATTATAAATATACCACAGCAATTGACCAAGGAAATGAACACAAGACTTCTAAAAGCATAAGAAAAAAAACTTTTCACGATAAAAAAGTTTTAGGATTTTTAGTTTCTTTGCAAGGCATTCAAAAGGGGACTTATTTTCCAATATACGAAAGCATAACTAATATTTGTGATTATTCTCATATTCCATTGGAGGATATTAAAAAAGCCTCAATAAAGAAAGCTATGATCATAAAATATGATGAAGAAAATAATGTTTTTTACTTAAATGAAAGAATCAAAGAAAATATTTTAAAGTCTCATGACATAATTGAGTTTGAGAATATAAAATTAATATTCATTCCTTTTTGTGAAGGGAATAGGAAATGGAGTTAAGAGAGAAAAATTTAAGGTGATTTATATAAAATTTTTGAAGGTGATTTTGTGAATGAGAATTTTTCTTTAACCATAATCATAGGAGGAGAAAAACCATATGATTTTGAACTTAAGGGATTAGATGAGGGCATAATCACATTTGGTAGAAATGAAGGAAATAATTTAGTTTTAGATTCTGAAATAGTATCAAATTTTCATGGTTTTTTTTCAAAGGATAATAATGATGTTTATATAAATGATAGAAACAGCACAAATGGAATCTTTATAAATAATGCAAAGATACATGAAAAAACAGCATTAAAATATGGCGATACCATTACTTTTGAATCAGAATATGCAAAAAAGACCCAAACTTTAGGATCAGGGGTTTCTATGATATTTAACTCTGAATTAAGCAGCGGATTGTGGTCCATATTTAAACTAAGAAATAATGCTGTGGTCATTGGAAGAGACCCTAAGGCGGATTTAGTTTTAAATGTAGGAGGTATTTCTCTTTTTCATGGAAAGATAATTTATGAAAATGAAAAATATTATATTTTAGAAAACAGTGGCACTAAGGGTATTTATGTAAACGGAGAAAGAATAATTGGAAAAAGAAAGCTAGAAAACAGGGATATCATATTCATTGGTAATGCAAAATTGATTTATGATGATAATTTATTATATTATTCAAAATCACAAAAAAGCGTTCCTATAGATGTAATAAATATTGGAAAAGATGTAGTTCATAAAAAATCTTTAAGAAAAATATTAAGAGATATAAATTTTTCTATAAAACCAAATGAATTTGTTGCCATAATTGGAGGGTCAGGTACTGGTAAATCCACCTTGATGAATGGGATTTGTGGTATGTCAAGACCAAGTGAAGGAAATGTTCTTTATGATAATGAAGAATTGTATGAAAATTATGATGCATTAAAATCATTAATTGGATATGTTCCTCAAGAAGATATAGTACATAAGGATTTGACTTTATATAAGATGCTAATGTATACGGCTGAAATTCGAATGCCAAATGATTCAACTAAAGAAGAGAGGATTAAAAGAGTAAATGAAGTTATCGATATGGTGGAGCTTAAAGGTAGAGAAGATACGCTTATTAAGAAATTAAGCGGTGGACAACAAAAACGTGCTTCTATTGCAGTTGAATTAATATCTGACCCAAGCGTGTTTTTCTTAGATGAACCTACTTCTGGACTAGATCCAGGAACAGAAAGAAATTTGATGAACACACTTAAAAAATTAACTTATAGAAATAAAACCGTCATAATGATAACCCATATGACGATGAACATAAATCTTTGTGACAAGCTTATTATATTAGGTGAAGGGGGAAGATTATGTTTCTTTGGGGATCCTAAAGGCGCTCTAGATTTTTTTGGTGTAAGTGATTTTGTTGATATATATGATAAATTAATGGACAACGCAAATCAGTGGCAATTAAAATTTGAAAATTCAAATTATTATGAAAAAAAACAATTTATAAATAGTAAAAAAAATACTAAAGATGATAAAAAAAGAAATAAAAATAAGACATCTTCTTTTAAACAGTTAATTGTACTTTCAAAAAGATATTTAGAAATTTTGTTTTCTGATAAAAGAAGGCTTGGAATTTTATTAATTCAAGCGCCGCTACTTGCAATTCTCTTATCTTTTGTATCATACAATACCAATTACCAAGGGGAAGTGACAGTTTTTAAATATGCTGGGGAAGCAAAGTCGTTTTTATTCGCCTTGTCTTGTGCTGCATTTTGGATTGGCATATTAAATTCTATCCAAGAAATTTGTAAAGAAAGGGATATTTTAAAGAGAGAGTTAATGGCAAATTTAAAAATATTGCCCTATGTTTTTTCAAAATTATTAGTTCTTGGAACTTTATGTATATTTCAAAGCGTCTTTTTAATCTTTATTTCACTTATAATCTTAAGAGGTTTGCCACCTGGTAACTTAGGAATTAATAGTTACTTTGGAATGTATTTAAACACCTTTCTCACTGCATTTTCTGCAGCTTGTCTTGGACTTTTGGTTTCAGGTGTATCAAAAAATTCAGATAGAGCCATGACGATGGCACCTATAATACTTATGCCTCAAATATTATTCTCTGGAATTGCATTTAATTTAAAAGGATATGCAGATTATTTTTCAAACATAATCAACTGTAAATGGTCAGTTAAAGGCTTTTGTATCATAGCAAATATAAATAAATTGCCTCTAAATAAAGATTCTACTGGTGTGACATTTCAAAGCGTAGAATATGATTCTAATATTTTAAATTTATTAAATTCATTTGGTGCTTTAATATTGATATCTTTTATTTGCATATTGCTTACAATCACCTTTTTGCATCTTGAATTAAAGGAATAAAGTAAAAATTAGGAGGTTTTATCATGAGAAATAGATGGATTATTTTTATAATTGTAGCGATTATATTTGCTGTTTCTATTGTTTCATTTTTAATGTTTAGGGCAAATCCATATACAGAATATTCTAATGCCTTTTCTAAAACGCTAAAAAGTGGAGCTATGGAGTTTAATACAAATGTTAAAGTATCAATTGATGGAAAAGAGGCAAATTATACAGGAAATTTTAAAATTAAGAATATAGACAGCGATGTGAATTTTATAAATGTTATGAATCTAGAAGGAGAAACCATCACTCAGTTTACAGATGGAGAGTATATTTATCAAGATGATGGGGTAAGTCAGACAAAATTTAAGATAGATGACAAGCCGCAGATGAAGGAAAAGGGAGAGTTTAATATGGATTCTTTTGAGAAGGAATTTGCTGGGCTTATTGATATGAGCAAGATAAAGGAGCTTAAAATTGTAGATATACTTGATAAAAATATCATAGAAAGTATAGATAAATCTGGAAATGCATATAACATCACATTAGCAGAAGATTTAGTACAAGACCTTGTTAAATCTATGATCAATGAAGAATCTCAAAGTAAAGCTTCTCCAGAATTTACTCTTAACAAATTTTCATATAAAGCAACAGAGAATTCTTCAAAAGCAATCGATAATATAACTTATTATGCAGATTTTAAAGTAGTATTTCCAAGTGAGTTAACAAAAAGTGATGCGGTTACTAAAAATGTTATTTTAGAGATTGCACTTACAGCATTAAACCCTGGCTCAAATGTTGAATTTACAATTCCAAGTACAGAGGGGTACATGCAGTAAATAAGGTGGTGAAATTATGTTAGATATTAATGATAAGATACTTTGTTCAAGTTGTTTTGCAAAACAAACTACCAATTCTGACATATGTGATGTATGTGGATACGATAATAGTTTAATTTCTGAAAATACAGGTACTCTCCCTATGAATACTGTCTTGCTTGGAAAATATGTCATAGGTAAAGTACTAGGAAGGGGAGGTTTTGGAATAACTTATTTAGCTTATGATATTGTATCTGATAAAAAAGTGGCAATTAAAGAGTATTTTCCAGACTCCCTTTCCTACAGAGTACCTGGGACAGAGAAGATTTCAAGCTATACAGGAGATAAAAAAGAATATTATGAAGATGGTTCAGAAAAATTTTATGCTGAAGCAAAGACCCTCTCTAGGTTTAATGGCAATGAAAATATAATAAATGTTCTTGAATTTTTTTATGAAAATAATACAGCCTATTATGTCATGGAATATGTGGATGGGATGGATTTAAAAAATCACATTAGGATAAAGGGAGGCAAATTATCTTTTAAAGAGACTATGGATATTATGAATCCTGTATTATATGCCCTTATCATAGTCCACAGCATGGATGTGCTTCACCGAGATATTAGCCCAGATAATATATACATTACAAAAACTGGAGGGGTTAAATTGCTTGATTTTGGAGCTGCGAGACAAATAGTGAGTGAAAAATCAAATAATTTATCTGTGGTTTTAAAACAAGGCTTTACACCTATTGAGCAATACAGAAAGCGAGGAAATCATGGTCCTTGGACGGATATTTATTCCTTTGGAGCAACGTTTTATTTTGCTTTAACTGGAATTATTCCAGAGGAGTCTATAAATAGAGTGGAAAAAGATGAATTAATTCCTCCCTCTCATCTTGGAGTAGATATCCCTCTCGATTTTGAAAAAATATTGATGAAGACCCTAGAAGTAAAACCTGAAAATAGATATCAAAGTGTTCTAGAATTAAAAGAAGCCATTCAAGGGTTTTATAAAAATTCAAGCAAAAAGAATAATCCTATAAAGACAAAGACTAAAAAACCTGCTACGAAAAGTTTTTTTAAAAATAAAATTATAATAGCTGCAGCAGCATTTATAATCCTATTTATCTTGATAACATCATTATCTGTATTTCTATTTGTTAGGGAAAGATCTGTAAAAAATAAACCTTATGTTTTTGAAATAAGTAATTTAAAAGTTGAAGCTACTTATACAGGGCTTTGGAAAGAAAATAACCCAAATGGATATGGTGAAATGAAGATTATAAAAACTGATACTCCATTTTTTAGAGCAGGTGATTTACTAAGCGGTGTTTTCACAGAAGGTCTTTTGCAAGGAGAAGGGGTACTTATAACATTAAATAATGATACATATTCAGGAAATTTTAAAGATAGCGTGTTTAATGGAAATGGAGTAATGATATCTAATGGGGAAACTTATAACGGAAGATTTTTAAATGGATTGATTGATGGTGAAGGTGTTTATACATACAAAGGTGGCGATATGTATGAAGGGCATTTTGAAAAAGGCAATAGACAGGGTATGGGAAAATACACTTATGCAAATGGTGATGTTTTTGAAGGCAATTTTGAAAATAATATGGCAAATGGCAATGGTAAACTAGTATTTGTTACAGGAGATACTTACGATGGTCAATTTAAAGATGGACATGAAAATGGCTATGGGGTGTATACATTTACAAATGGAGATGTATACAGTGGGGAATATAGAGATGGAAAGTGGAATGGATATGGAACATTAATTGACATAAATGGAAATGTGATAAATGAAGGAATATGGGAAAATGGAGTGTATTTGGGACCAAGATAAATATAATTTAAGGAGTGAATTATATGAAAAAATATATTGAACGGATAGAAAATTCAAAGGATATGATCAATAAAGTTAAGTTTTTACAAAAGGAAGGATTGATTTGTTATGATGGCGATTTTGTCCCTTCTGTTCATTATCCTCCGATAACAAAATATCCTCCTATGACCATGGAAGAACTTTATAGCTCGTACTCTTTGCCCCTCGATGGAAAGCTTGATGTTTATGTTCATTTTCCATTTTGTGAAAAACATTGTGTATTTTGTCATTATCCTGGAAAACTTGGACCACAACTTGAAGAGAAGAAAAAATATTTAGAATATTTAAAAAAGGAATTTAATATTTATTTAAACTATTTTGAAATAAATAAAATCACTCCTCGTTCAATTTTAATTGGAGGAGGGACTCCAACATATTTAGAACCATATATGCTTGAAGATTTTTTAAAGTTTTTTAATTCCAAAGTTGAAGTTTCAAAATGTACTCAATTTAACTATGATGTAGATCCTCATTCCTTAGTTTATGATGAAGGCATTGAAAAACTTAAGATATTAAAAGAGTATGGCGTTACAAGGCTTACTATTGGAGTTCAGTCTTTTGATGATGATGTTTTAAAGATAATGAATAGAAACCATGATGCGAAGATGGCTGAGGAAGCAATTTATAATACAAAAAAATATGGATTTGACTTAAATATTGAATTTATTTATGGACATCCAGGTGAAAATTTTGAAAACTGGGAGGAAACTATAGAAAAAGCAGTGACAATGCCTACAGATGAGATACAGATTTATAGGTTAAAAGTTTTAGCTTATGGTGACAGGCAAGGAAATATCATATATAAAAGAAAGGAAATTCCTTCTTTTGAAGACACCATGACCATGAAGAAGATGGCTATTGATATTTTAAATGAAAATGGATTTAATGAAAATTTAAGAAGAGTTTATACAAAGAGCAAAAAGAATATATCTCATTATGCTTATAATCAATGCTGTAATTTATATGATCAAGTTGGTTTTGGAATCACAGCTTTCTCAAGCTATAGGAATAGGTTTGGTCTTAATACTCAATATTTTGAGGAATACTATAAAAAAATTGAAGAAGGCACGCTTCCACTTAACAGAGGGTATATTCGAGATAAGGAGCAGCAAATTCGCTGGTCTATAGTGCTTCCACTTAAAAATATGGATATTAAAAAGGATAGATTTAAAAAAATAAATGAAATTTCTTTTGAAGAAGTTTTTAAAGAAAAGGTTAAGAGGCTAAAGGAATATGATTTGCTTTATGAAGATGAGAAACTTGTAAAATTAACAGAATTAGGATCTTTTGTAGCTGATGAAGTGGTAGAACAGTTTAATTCTAAAGAATTTATCCCATTTCCAAGAGAAAATTATGCAAACGGTCCTCTAAATCCATATACAGATAATGAAGCAATAGATGCCTCTTTAGAAAAAAGTTATTCATTTTTATTTCATAATTTAAGTTTATCACAAAAACTTTTAGATGATAAATTTAAATTTAATGATCTTTCAAAGAGTGATATAAAAGAGCTTCTTTTATCAAATGGAGAGCTTCAAGAAAATTTATTTAAAAGAGCAAGAAGGATTAGAGATGAGGTATTCCAAAAAGAGGTTCAAATTAGGGGAGTAATTGAAATCTCAAATTCTTGTGTAAAAAATTGTGATTATTGTGCTATGAGATCTGAGAATAAATTCATTGAAAGATATGCATTAAATGAGGTAGAAATTTTATCTATTGCAAGGGAGATGATAAATTTAGGTATTCCTACGGTTTTTCTGCAAAGCGGTGAAAATTTTAATTGCGATAATATATTGTATGATGTTATTCCAAAGATTAAAAATGAGCTTTATGGAAATGTACTCCTTTGTGTTGGAGAGAAATCTAAAGAGGTTTATGAAAAATATAAAAAATTAGGCGCATCCTCTTATATTCTTAAATTTGAAACCTCAAATCCTGATTTATTTAATAAAATTACTCACTCAAGTTTTGAAAAAAGGTTACATTGTATCAATTTGCTTAAATCCCTTGGGTTTAAAGTTGGAACTGGAAATATAACTGGTATTCCTTATCAAACAGAAGAGGATTTAGTAGAGGATATACTTTTAGGATGTAGATTAAATCCTGATTTTATAAGCACCTCACCCTTTATTGCAAACAATGGAACTCCACTTGAAAGCTTTAGAAATGGTGACATAAACTTAACATTAAACACCATAGCTATATGGAGATTTGCACTTTTAAATGCTCTTATTCCATCTGTAAGTGCTTTAGAGTATGTTCATCCAATGGGTCAAGCTATGGGATTTAACGCAGGGGCAAATGTAATAACTGTGAATTACACACCTAAAGATGTTCAAAGTAAATATGCAATTTATGCAAAAAACAGGTTTGTTGTGAGCTTAAATCATGCTAAAAAAACTTGTGAGAGGGCAGGGCTTAAATTGAACATCAATGAAATGAGGAAAGAGTATGTTTATTGAAATAAAGTCTAAAAATTCCTTAATACATATAGGGAGCCTTGATTCTTTTGATATAACAGAAGGAGGAAAGGAAGCTGCAAGAAATATTCTTGATTACTTTGAATGTGAAAATGAAAATAATCTAAGGCGTGCTATAGAGATTTATGATAAGCTCATACCAAATGAGAACTTTGGTGGAGAATATACAGCACTAAGATGGATTTGCAAGGCTATATTGAATCCTTATGAAGATAGTGAAGATTTTTTAAGCCATAGTGAAGTAAAGAGTTGGTATGAATATTTATGGAAGAACAGCTTTGAAAAGTTAAAATTTTATATAAATTATAAGTATCACTTTAAAAATATTGAACCAAGTGATGTAGAATCAAAAAGAATGCTTCGCTTTTTAGAAGACTTTATATTATTTTCAAATCCAGACCGAAACAGATGGGAAAATGCTAAGGAAGGGATTTTAAGGATTGGAATTAAAAAACAAGATATAGTAGCAGATGTAGGAGCAGGATCTGGATATTTTTCTTTTAAGTTTGCAGATATTGTAGGAGATTTTGGAAAAATTTACTCTATAGAAACAAATCCGCTCCATATAGATTATCTTAGAAGATATATTGAAGATCATGATATGAAAAATATTGAAGTTATTGAGTGTGATACAGAAGGGATTGGACTTGCTTCTTATGTGAAAGTAGATGTAATCTTTATGTGCTCTTTATATCATGTACTTTATGCTGCTTTAACTGAAGAGGAAAGAGATAAATATATTTTGAGCATAAAAGATGCATTAAAATCTGGAGGAAAATTAGTAATTGTGGACAATAATTTGGTAGAAGATGGGGATTTGCCATATCATGGTCCATATATTTCGAAGGATTTGATAATTGGTCAATTATTTTATTATGGATTTAAGCTCATTGAAAGCTTTGATTTTACAATACAGCGCTATGTTTTAATATTTCAATATGTTGGAGAGGAAATATTTGACGTTAAATTTGAAAAAATAAATAGTGAAAATGCACTTAAGATAAATTCCACCTCATCCCTTGTAAACTACAGGATTGCAGATAGTGCACCTACTGCAGGCTTTACACAGAAAGGAAGGGAGGCTTCTAAAGAGTTTTTAAAAGCGTTATATAGCAAAAAAGAAAGTGATATTAAGATTGCATATGATCTATATGAAAAGTTAATACCTTCTGAAAGAATAGGTGATGAATATACAGCTTTTCAGTGGTTTTGCAAATTGCTTCTTTTAGGTGAAGAGGGGGTAATTTTGGATGAAATTTCAAAGGATTTTTATGAACTATTTAAAGAAAATGACTTTGATCTGTTAAAGAGGTATATTAAAACTAAATATGAACTATTAGAAGAGGATGAGAAATATCTCGAAAATATAACACAAATAAGTGAATATATTACATTCAATAACCCTAATAGAAACACTTGGGAAAAGACCGAGGAGATGCTTTCATATATAAATATAAAAAAGGGTGAGGATGTAGCTGATATTGGTTGTGGCAGTGGATACTTTACTTATAAATTTGTAAAATCTTCAGGAGATGGAAAGGTATTTGCTACAGAGATAAATAAAGATGCCCTTTATTATGTTGAACAAATGAAAGAAAAATATAAGTTAAATATATTTCCCATCATATCAAGCCTTGATTCTGTCAACCTTCCTAAATCTTCTGTAGATACGATATTTATGTGTTCCATGTACCATGCAGTTTATATTGCATCAATAGAATATGTTAAAGATAGATTTATAGAAAGCATCAAAAGATCTTTAAGAGATAATGGAAGGCTGATAATTGTAGATAATGATATAAAAAGAGCAAATGTTCCAGCATATTTTGGTTCAACTATAGATAAAAATTTAATTATCCATCAGTTAAAATATTATGGATTTGAATTGTTTGATTATAAGCAGTTCATACCTCAAAGGTACATATTAGTATTTAAAAAGAGGTGATAACATGGATAAAGATTTATTGGTAAACAAATTGATGATTAAAAGCCTCTCTGAAATGTTTTCTCTTCATGAAAAAGTAAATATAATCGCTGGTCCATGTTCTGTAGAAAACGTGGATCAACTTGAAGAAATAGCTAAAACTCTTAAAAAATTTAATGTAAAGTTTTTTAGAGGAGGGGCATTTAAGCCTAGGACATCTCCATATGACTTTCAAGGATTAGGATTATTAGGATTAGAGATGTTAAAAGAAATTAAGGAAAAGTATGGATTTTTTATAGTATCTGAAGTTATGGATCCAAGGTATGTTGAGGAATCGATGAAATATATAGATATAATTCAGATTGGATCGAGGAACATGCAAAATTTTTCTCTATTAAAAGAAGTAGGAAAGACAAATTCCCCTGTTCTTTTAAAAAGAGGCATGATGGCAACTTTAAATGAATATTTACTTGCTGCAGAATATATTTTAAAGGAAGGAAATAGAAATATAATCCTTTGCGAAAGAGGAATAAGGACTTTTGAGGACAGCACAAGAAATACTTTAGATATAAGTTCAATTGCTATAATTAAAAGATATACTTCTTTACCTATAATTGTTGATTTAAGCCATTCATTAGGAAGAAAGGATATTATAATCCCTATTGCAAAAGCAGTTTTAGCTTTAGATGTTGATGGAATCATGGTAGAGGTGCATAATAATCCAGAAAGCGCTCTTTCAGATTCGAAACAGCAATTAAATTTTGAAGAATTTGAGAATTTAGTTGAAAATATAGATAGGATATATTGATAAAACTTCCAAACTGATTTTAACGTCAGTTTGGAAGTTTATTCAATACACTAATATGAGATTGCACGTTTATTTTGAAGGGTCCATTTTTGCAGAAAATCTGCTTTAGTTAGGGACATATTCTTTATGCCATTCCAAGGATCATTAAAATAGTAATATGATGCATCATATCCAGTCATAGTGAGAGCATGAACGCTAAATGTGTACATATTTGATAACCATACCACAACAAGTTTATTGTTCATTATTTGTTCTTCTAATCTATCTAAAGAACATGCAGTTAAATTTATGCTGCTACCTACATATTTTTTAACGAGATTCATAAGGGCAGGGGGGTAAATAGTCCATCCTGAACTTGTAAATGGATTTCCTACAAACCCTAAATTAGGGTCAGAGATATTCTTTGGCATTTCATTTGCAAGGCTTACTTTATTTACATTTGCACCATAAAACTTAAGCATCATACAAACAGCAGTTATCTCACATCCTGTTGGTAATTCTGGTCTTTGAGCAATTATAGGGACATTTAGTATGACTTTTTTGGGAGGAATACCTTCAGGAAAATTATATTTATTTTTAGTTGTAGGAATTAAATTGAATGATTGCGCTAAAGTATTATTTTGCTCCCACTGCTGCACTCTTTCTCCATTTGAAGCATTCATAGCATTTATATCCATGACCATATTTGAATGTTTTGCCCTTAAAACAAAGTTACTTCCATAAGGTTCTACAAAGAAAATTTGATTATCGGAATTATCCGTAAGCTGCTTTTGTTCTATGGCAGCTCCACGATTTAACGATGCATCTCTAACTGTTAGGTATTTATTCGAATGAGAAGCCATTATGGTATAAGCACCATAGGATAAGTATTTAAAATAAAAAATCTGATTATTTCCGCTATTGTCGTCGTATTGAAGAAGATGAGTTCCATCATTCATCAAGAAAGCATATACATCTAAAACTTTTTTGCTGCTGACATTTTGAATCTTATAATATCCATCTTGGATAAAGGGATAATTAGGATGATTATTTATATTTTTTTTAACCTTTTCAAATAAAAATAGCTGTGCATCAGTATTATTTTGATCTTGCTGGATAAGATTTGCCCCATCAGTTTTTAAGGAATTTTCAATCATAAGAAATTTATTGGATGCTTTTGATCTTAATTGATATATTCCTGGGGTATACTGTTCTATATAAAATCGCTGATTGTCTCCTTTGTTCCATGGATATTGTTTTATCTTAGCACCACTATTCATAGAGAATTGGTAAACATCAAAGCACATTTCTGAGTGGGTTGCCATTATTTTAAAGGATCCATCATCTAAACTTTCAAGGTAGAATATCTGATTATTTTCTAAGGTTAGAGCATTTTGTTTTACATCAGATACTCCATAATTATACCCATAAATATCTAAAACTTTATCTGAATTTTTATTCCTTATGATATAATGCCCATTTGGCAGAGCTATGGGATTATGCGGTCTTTTTTCAATTGCTTCTATTTTCCACAATTCATAGTCAGTATCTTTTGAATTATCTTGAAATACTTTATCTAAATTATCTGTCATTAAAAACATACCTGAATTATTTACCATGATTTTATAATAGTCTGAATATTGTTTTATGGTAAACTCTGAAGCATCTTTAAAGTCATTTTGTTTAAGAAATTTATCTTCACCAGCGTATAGATATTTATTGCTATGGGATGCCATAATAGTATAGACATCATCTTCAATGTTTTTAAAATAAAAAATCTGATTATTATCTCCATTTAAAGCATAGCAAATAAGATTATAGTTTGAGCTAAAGCAAGCTCTAGGTACATCCATGACTTTATTTGTAGCTTTATTTGTTATCTTATAATAACCATCATTAATTAACAAAGACATGTAAATTACCTTGATTCATTGCAGATGATATGCCAAATAATTCCAAACTTATCCTTAACAGTTCCAAACATTGGACTATAAAATGTAGGAGCAAGTTCAATGAGTATTTCTCCATCTTCTTTAAGGTAATCAAATACATTTTTAACCTCATCTATTGTATTATAATCTATGGAAAGTGAAACCATGTCTCCTTTAGTGATATCGCCAGTGGTATCTGAAAGCCATACTTTTGTGCCATTTAATATCATTTCAGCGTGTAAAATGTAGTCTTTAAATTTATCTTCAATAATGAAATTTGGACTTTTGGGCATATCTTTAAATTTTAAAACTTTTTTATCTGTGATATTAAATATTTTTTCGTAAAATTCAATTGCACAATTGCACAAACCAGAAAAATTTATAAATGGTGTAACCATTGCTATCAATCCTTTTCTTAATATATTGTAAAAAGGGTAACATATGGAAAATTTTTAGTCAACAGGTTTTCGGCTACATATTTTAGCAAAAAAGTATGCTGAAGTTTTTTTGAAATTAGATATAAAGTATTTCTTGAAGATGTAACAAAGGCATTATTATTAGAATAAAACGCATTTTTCGACATATACTAAGAAAATATAAAGCTCATATTATTTTTAGTCTTTAGATATTGAAAGGATTGATTTACAAATGAAAATATTAAACAAATTACGTAGACTTAAAATAATTATTACTAGCATGATTTTGTTACTTGGACTTTTTAATTACAGTTTTCCTCAAGTTGTAAGTGGAAGCGATGCTTATGGGAATAACATTATGGATATAGGGCGACAAGTTGCTAAATGAAAAGTTTAGCCAAATAAAAATATTTGAACTCTATTTATGATGGACAAAATGAAGGAGTAACGCCCTAAAATGTCCACAATAAGACAGCGGAGAGCAAAATTTATTGCATTGGAAATTGTTCTAGAGCCCGCAGATGGCGGTTGAGAGTACACCCTGCAAAATGCAAAAGCAACAGGAAATGCGACCTAAAAAGTTGAGTGTATGATAGACCGGTTGTCCATAAAAATTCTATGGCTAGTATGTGTGATTAAAAGTGCACTGACGAAATTGGGAAGAAAAGGGTCTATACATAAATGTTATCTAACTGGTAACAGGCCAATTAAATTTTGGTGTATGTGAGGATGAGTAAAATTTATATCGATGAAAATCCTTATAGTGTGTTAGACGCTATCAAGCATACAGGCTCAAACCAATGGCCTAAGGGATTATGCTAAGGATAGTAAATAGGGAACTTGGTAATCATTGAATACTTAGAGGATGCAACCTCCATGAGGTAGTATATGGGAAAACTATAAGAAGTATAACCATATTTAATCAATGTGAAAGAGGTGGCACAGTACCTTTGATGCAGTGATAATAAGCTGTGGAGGGATAGCCACTAGACAACATTAAAATGTTGTTGGAAAGCCGTGTGCGGTGAAAGTCGCTTGCACGGTTTGGAGCGGGGGAAAAGGTGGAGATTGTATCAAAGCTTTACCTATCGCTATAATTCCCCATTAAGCGGAAGCTTGCCTGAAAAAAGCTTTGTATCAGCTGAGCCAATAGCAGGTACGCATATAGATTATTTAAACAATGAATGGATGAAATGTAGAAATGAGTTTCATTGGACAGATACTTCTATATTTACAGATGCATTTGGATATCCAATACCCATTTGGAATGGCAATACTGCTATGATTCCAAATACAGGAAATACAAATCCTAAACTGCCAGGAAATGAGAGTATGATTCCTTATATTAGCGGAGGAATTTATGAGGTTTGGAGTGGTGAACAGCTTTATTATGCTCTAAACAATATTTTAAGCGGCCAGAAGATATTACTTATGCGAAGTATAGATTTAAATGGAGATGAATATGAATTTTTAAAAATGTTATCTACAAGTGGAATTACAATTGATGGCCAAGGTAATACGATATATAATCTTGCAGTTTATAACGGTGTTTTTTTTCAACAGTTTGAATATGGTGAAATCAAAAATTTAACAGTTAAATCTATAAAAATGATCAATGGCTTACCTATAAATGAATTAGAAGTAGATAAATACGCACAATGTGCCTCTGGGCTTTTTAAACATTTTCATAATTCTCATATACAAAATGTATATGTGGAAAATTCTTTATTTTACTCAGCTAAAGGCGCAGCCTTTCCATTTACAGGTACTGCTTCTATCTCTACGAATCTTTCAAGCACTATAGATAATTGTGGAGTTAAAAATACTTTTTGTTATGGATTAGACTCTGTAGCAGGTTTTTCAACAAGTAGTAAACAACTTACTGTTACAAACTCATATGCTGTAGATGGAGTGGTAATTTCAAAAGGAGGACAGTCAGGAGGATTTTGTTCTTCTGCTTCAATTTCTAGTTCGTTTAGCAATTGTTTTACAAACAATAAAGTTTTCGGTAGTCTTTTAACTGGAGTTTTTATGGGACCTTCGGCCAATGATGATGACAAGCAAACGACTTTTACTAATTGTTATACAGCAGGCTCTCTTGAAGGTGTTAGTAACTTAGGGGGATTTATTTCTTCTGGATTTAATTGTATATTTACAAATTGTTATTCCACATCCATTGTTGGTATGATGAATGGTGGGAAATCTCAAGGAGGTTTTGCTGGCACTATAAGCAAAAGTATACTTGTAAATTGTTATGCTGCTGGAGAGGTTGGTTCAAACGATACAATAAGCAGTTCTTTAATTGGTGGGTTTTGTGATGGTGTGTACTTTTTATCTTCTCTTAAAAATTGCTACTATGACATGCAAACTACAGCTATGCGAGAAAGGGGTATTGCAACATCAGGCATTGCTGATACTGCTATTGGAGTATATACTACAGGCACTATAAAATCAGGTACCCTTTATACAGGTCTTACAGATAGCCCTGGTTTAAATGGTTTTAAAGGTTTTACACCTGACCAAGCAGCACAGTGGCATGTTATAGACGATGATATGTATCCTCAATTGAATGTCTTTGTAAACCCAACTACATTTTCACCACAATCTAGAGATTTAGCAAAGGCATTTTCTAAAGCTTCAGTTTGCACAGTACAGCTTAATACATGGTCTAAGGACTATAATGGCAATGATCTTGGGAAAACGTCCTATGATACAGTAAGAGATGTGACGATAAAATTTCCAATGACTTCAAATAATGATACAACATGGAAAAAAGATAATTCTATTCAATCCTTTTATGGCTCTGACCACGCCGTACTTATGTTAGAAAAGCAGTTTTTCACATGGATTGCAGATAATTTTATACCAGGCACAGAATGGCTGGAAGTTAATGTAACAGTAAATCAAGTAACTGGAAAAAGGCGGCTTAGGATTATCCCTACCATGAATATAATGGCAGGAAAATCAAGAACAGTACCTTTAAGTGCTCTTTACGATCATGCGGATGATGTAAAATTTGCCTATACAACAGCACTGCGTGTGGCAGCTAACCCTAATGATATTACAATAGGTATTTATCCTGATCTTCAGCTCACAGATGAACAAATAGCACTACAAGGTTCACCACCAGCTAACTTTAACGATGCAGATGATAAATTCACTCTTATAAATTTAGATCATATGGTTTTAGGAAGTACAGTAGAAACTGTAATTACACCTATTGAAAGTATAGATCCAGTTACTTCTATTATTACAAAAGGTGTAGAATTACCCATTAGAGCTTCTCCTGACGCGGAAATACAAAAAAAATGGAACGGTAAAAAAAACTTTGAATCTATTGATATAAAGCAGTATCTCATAGAATATTATTGGATTTTGCAAGATGGACGATATCTTAAAAGTTCTAAATTTATAGATATTGCTTTATCTTCAGCTTCATTAAAAGTAAAGGTTCAAAATGAGGACAACAGCCCTAATAGAAATGGCTTAAGTATTGGTGTAGGCGGAGGATCATCTCTTCCTGAGATTGATAGTAGAGAAGAGAAATACCTATCTATAGATTATGGTACACCTGGTATTGTATCATGGAAAGCAAATAATACAGCTACAGAAATTTTAGGCATTAACATTCGCATATATGATGAAAATGAAACAAAATATACTGAATCTTTAAATGGTGAGCTTGAGGGTAAGTATTTTACAGCAGGTTATACCTATAGAAATAGATTGATTACAGATGAGATAAATTATTATGCACCTCTTACTTATGAAAATAAAATATATACAATAACCAAAGATTCAAATGGCATCTACAGTATTTTATTTGATAAAACTGTAAATGATATAAGCGGTCAGTATTTTTCAGATATGGAAAAAAACATAGAAATTACACTTACAGTACGCACTACAGAGTTAAAATTGCAAATACGGCAAGTAGTTCTAAATAGTAAAGAAACATTAAGCGTGCCTGATACTTCTAATATGGTATTTAGCAATGTAAATACACAAAGCTATGAAGCGCCTTTTGCAGTTTACAATCAAAAAATAACTTCAGGAAAGGCAATATCAAATGATCCTCTTTATCCTGAAGTTCCATATACACTTGTAAATGCAATTATTGAACCTGGTTATGATGCGTTTTTGGTTAAAAATATTATTCCTATGAATTATAAATTAGTGCGTTTTGATCTTGGCAAAACAAAAGAAACACAGATGCAAAGTCTAGATATGATAATAGATTTTAAAGACACACAGGAATATTATGCGACGTTTTTTATTGAACCAGTTACACAAAATCCAGAGATGCCATATTGTGAAAACAAAAAAATCAATAAATTTAACATTACTGTTGAATAGAACATTCTCTATATATTAAAAAACCATTGGAGATTTATAACTTCTCTTTTGGTTTTTTTTAAAACTTGCAAATATCATTTAGCTTAATGGCATGTCTACCACTCTAGCCCAATAGTCTATATATTTTAATAAAATAGTACTTTTAATTATACTTTAGTTGATGTGAAACAATTTGATTACTATGTATTATTAAAATAAGCATTGATTATGTGACATCAAAATTTAAAATTGGAGTGAAACTCAGCATTTGTTAAAAGAATTAAGGAGGGATAGTATGTTTAACAATTGTTCAACATCTTGCTGTGGAGTGGAGCCTATCGAGAAATCATATGGCGTGGGTTATAAGAAGCATGATGGAACCAGCGCTTTTTCGCCTTACGAAAGAGTTAACAGGCTTGTGGATAAAAGTCATGATATGAGAGTTTCTACAAACTCACAAAGACCGCTTCTTTTTACCGAAGCATTTAAAAAGTACGAGGCATGTCCTATCGTCATTAAGAAAGCACGCGCTGTGGAAAACTGCCTGCTGAACTTTGAAATGTTCTACAACAAAAATGAACTGTTTTTAGGTGATATTGGCGGCAATAACTATACTGCTGTTGTTTATACAGAATATGCTTTTGACTGGGTGATTAATGAATTGCGCAATTTTCCGCTATATGAGCGCACAATTGAGCCAATTCACTATGATGAAAAGACCAGGGATGATATTTTAGGGGTTGAGAGTTATTGGAGGGGCAAAACAGTTAAAGAATGTGGCGTAGCACTCTTGTCTGAAGATGCTCTAAAGGGCAGCCACATCGGCGGCAAAAATATCTATAGTATCACATGCTGTGCTGAGGGTGGCGTTGGTCACACCACTCCTGATTATGAAAAGCTCTTGAAATTAGGGCTGGGGGGTATTAAACAGCATGTACGTGAGTGTATGGCAAAAGATGACATAACTACTGCTGAAGGGATTAAAGCCAATCAGTTTCACCAAGCACAGCTTATCGTTCTTGAAGCAGCATCCCAACGTACTAGAATGTACGCTAAATTTGCTGGAGAACAGGCTGAAAAGCCGGAGTATGCAGAGTACAGAAACGATTTGCTTAGGATGAAAGCAAACTGTGAGCATGTGGCTGAAAATCCTCCAAGAGATATGTGGGAAGCCTTGCAGCTTATAAATATGGCTTATATGGTTTTCTTGATAGAATCAAGCGGGCATGCGATATCGCTGGGTCGCATGGATCAATACCTGCTTCCGATTTATAAAGCGGATATGGAAAAAGGAACTTTTACAAAAGATTTCATTCAAGAGCTTATTGAAGTTTTTTCAATTAAGAATGAAGTTTTATGCAAAAAAATCCACAGTCGCTCATTAATGGAAATGAACAGAGCAGGTTTTGCAGGCTGGATAGGAACTTCGTTAGTTCTTGGTGGTATTGATAAAGATGGTAACGACGCCACCAATGATCTTACATTTATGTTTCTTGACTGCATAGCACATACAAGAATCCCTAACCCTTGGCCCACAGTACGTATGCACAAGGGCACTCCGAATGAACTTAAAATAAAAGTCGCTGAGGTACTCCGCATTGGCACAGGACATCCCAAGCTTTTTAACGATGAAACAGCAATGAAAGCTGTTATCAGAAAGGGAATTCCAGAAAGTGAAGCCTGGAACTATATAAATATCGGCTGTGTTGAGCCTGATATCCCAGGATATGAATATGGCTGGCATGACTCTGCATATTTTAATATGGCTAAAGTGTTTGAACTGGCACTAAACAACGGTAGGTGCCTATTGTGCAATGAAAAATGTCATCGTTATTCAAGATGTGCGGGCGCTGGAAATGTTCTAGGGCTTGACACAGGCTCGATTAAAGACTACAAATCCATTGACGAGGTAAAAGATGCTTTTAGTAAACAGTTGGCATATTGGATAGACAGAATGGTTACGACTGTTGAAGCATTTGATATCGCACATCAACAACATGATGCTCTTCCCTGGCTGTCGTGCTTTATCAACGACTGTACCGAAAAAGGCGTTGATGTAACGTGCGGAGGTGCAAGATACAACTTTACTGGTCCTGAGGGTATGGGTTTGGGAACAGTTGCCGATTCCTTAAGCGTGCTTAAGCAGCTTGTATTTGAAGAAAAGAAATTCACTGGGGAACAGTTTAGTGATGCCCTTAAAAAGAACTGGAAAGGATACGAAGCTCTGTACGCTTTGGTAAATAGCGATAAGGTACATCATTACGGAAACGATGACGATTATGCTGATGAATTTGCGCAGTTCGTGTTTAACGAATTTTGTTCCATGCTTGAAAATCGTAAAAATTCTCGTGGCGGCAAATATACAGCTGGTATTTATACTGCAGCAGCAAATGTTCCTTTCGGGTTTACCGTCGGAGCTACTCCAGACGGGCGAAAGGCAATGGAGCCTGTTTCCGACAATCTTGGTCCAGTTCATACTTCAGCAGGTTCACACGACAGGCTCGGTCCGACTGCTCTTGCTAAATCAATTGCAAAAATAGATCACTCAAGAGCGACAAACGGCACCTTAATTAATATGAAATTTTCACCTGAAACGGTTTCAGGAGATGCTGGCAGGCAGAACTTTATTGACTTCATTGATACTTATTTTGAAGCTAAGCCGATGCATATTCAGATTATGATAACTGATAAAGAAACGCTGATTGATGCACAGAATCATCCAGAAAACTATCAGGATTTATTGGTTCGCGTATCTGGCTACAGCGCATATTTCACAAATCTCGGCAGGAATTTACAAAACGACTTAATTGGCAGAACTGAGCAGTCCTTCGAGTAAAAACTTTCAAAAATGTTTTTTGAACAAAAAGAGCTTGTTGCTTGCAAAACGCATACAACAAGTTCTTTTTCGCACATATCAAACCACTATTCTTTTTTTACTTCAAGTAGCTTCTTTACAGCCTCAGACCTCGATTTAACTCCTAGTTTTGAATAAATACGTGAAACATGGGATTTAACAGTAGATTCACTGATATAAAGTGAATGTGCAATTTGCTGATAACTGTTATTTTCCAAAAGTAATTTTACAACATCCTCCTCGCGTTTGGAAAGATGATAGCTGTCCAATATATGATACAAGTAGTCTGAAGTCTCTATGTCCGCTTTGTTTTTTTTGATCTCAATAATGATAAATTTCCTGAAAATTCCCCTGTATTTTATATCTTTGTTTACAAATGATATCGTATAATCATTAAGCTTACAGTTGGTCAAATTAGCGTACAAATTTATACGTTTAGGTTTTTCCGAGCTTTCATGAAGCACCTTGTAGAGCTTATCCATTATTTCTGGAATATTAATCGAACTGGTGGCATCCCTTGCTAAGCCTATAAATGAACTGTTTTGATAAATGAGATTGCGTTCAGAATCTACTATCGCAACTCCTGAATTGTATAAATCATTTATGTGATCTCCCAACATCCAAACAATTGTTTCCATTTTTTTAATTTTATTGTTCTTATCTAGATATTTTGATAAAATTTGGGCTATGTTATTAAAGAGCCTGCATTCATATTGTGTGAAATCAGCTTCATTTACTGACTTGTAAAAAAAAAGCACATATTGAGGAAAAGATGAGCTCTGTGATAAACATAGCGCAACCTGGCTGTTAAAATTAAACTGAAATAGAAGTTTTCCAATTTCGCTTTTCGCAAAGGCTTCCCTCGTTGTAACGTCTTCGATTCTAAAAACACGATTATTATAATTGGGATTTCTCAACTTGTTTATTTTATCAATGTGAAAATAATCACTGTAAAATATTCTGTTTGTGTATTCACGAACCTCATTGGCATTCATGAATCTGTTAGAAGGCATTACAACTCTCTCGACATACGTTTCGTTATTAGAATTTTTCTCATATTGCAGAAGAATTATCATTCTATAGTTAAAAATACGCGAAACGTTGTCGACGATATGATTTAGATAGTCAGTGAAATCACCGTCCAGGCATAGGGAGAGCTCCAATAATTTTTTATAGTCCTTTAGAATCATACTATCATCAGCCTCCACAGCAGGTTTTGAAACAGACTTTCGTTCCAGTATAAATTGCAGTTGTGATTTTTTTATATTACGCAGCAAGTCCATACATTTCATTGCTCTTATTAAATTTTATCGCATTTTTTATCAACTTACAACAGCTATATGCCAAAACTGTTATTTCTGATAATACTAAAAAAGCCAATACACTGAAGGGAATATCGGCTCACCTTTCTCTGATACGCACATATTTAGTTAATACTAGGAGTACTAATATGTCGCTAGTACTTCTTGATAAAAGCAACTTTTAGGTTGATTCTAACTATAATTCTTTATGTTATACTTTAATGGGTTGTTGCAATTTGTTGCTACCCATCATTAAGTTTTATGAGGTGAGACTATGCAGAAAAATTCATCTGGTGAATTCGGATATGTAATAAACGTACAAAGGTTTACGGTTCATGATGGCCCTGGTATTCGTACAGAGCTGTTCCTAAAGGGATGCCCGCTTCGTTGTAAATGGTGCAGCAATCCGGAATCCTACGAAATATTTCCACAAGTGGGCGTATTTGAAAAAAAGTGTATTGGGGTCAGTAAATGCGGCTATTGTATCTCTGTCTGTCCAGTCAAGGACAGCAAAGCAATCATTATTGAGAATGACATAGTAATTTCAATTGACCGCACACTATGCACCAATTGCCTGCGCTGTGAAAGCGATTGCCCGTCGGGGGCTTTAAAGCTGTGGGGAGAAAAACTTTCAGTTGAAAAAGCTATGAAGCACATACGAGCCGATAGAAGCTTTTATGAAAAATCCGGTGGCGGAGTAACACTATCCGGAGGAGAGGCGCTTTTGCAATGGCGGTTTTGCCTTAATATTTTGAAGATGTGTAGGTCGGAAGGCATAAACACCTGCGTTGAATCTGCACTGCATATTGATCCGAAAATTCTTGACGAAGTCGTGCCGTACACAGATATTTTTATAACTGATATTAAGCATATGGATAATGAAATACATAGGCAGCAAACAGGCGTAGGCAACAAGCTTATTCTGAGTAATATCACTAAGCTAATGGAAATGGAAATTCCCGTAATAATCCGCATACCCGTAATACCAGGCTTTAATGATTCTATTGAAAGCATGGATGAAATTAGCAATTTTATTCTTACTTCTCTGCAAAATAAAGTTGAAACGATTCAAGTAATACGATATCGCCCTCTTGGTGAAGAAAAAAACAAGGCTCTCGGACTAAAATATAAAATGGAAGGCATTAACCCTGACCGTTCCGAGTTCGAAGAGAGAATAAAAGGGTATGTTGCAAGAATGGTTGAAAAAGGCTTGCCAGCGATTGCTGGAACCACAAAAAAGAATGTGAAGAAATGAAGGATTTTCGAGACAATCTCGAAAATTATAATATACGAGTTTGATCGTCATTGTTTAATGAAAAAAGCTATCCATATTCGATAAGCGATATGGATAGCTTCTTTTAGTTTTAATAATTTATTTTAACCGTAGTAACCTTATTAGTTTAGATTTGGACATGTTGATTCTTTATCATCTGGAATTCCATTATTATTTTTATCATCTTTATATATGAATATTACTTTATGAGTTTCTTTTACATTGTTAATTTTAGCTGTTGTTGAATTTTTGGATGATCCATCAACCTTTAAATCTACTGCTACATAATTTGCTATTTTAGGAGCTTCCTTTGAATAATTATCTCCAGATTTAACCTTAGTTGCAGTATTTTTTTGTATAGTTGTACCATCTGGTTTTTGATATTTTTCTGTTATTTTATATTTGTTTGATTTTTCTTCATCATCTGGAATATCATTGTTGTTTTTATCATCTTTATATATGAATATTACTTCATACTCAGCTTTTACATTATTGATTACAGCTACAGTTGAATCTTGAAGTGTACCATTAATTTTTGAATCAACTGCAACATAATTTTTAATGCTAGGAGCTTCTTTTGAATAGTTTTCTCCTAATTTTACTTGAGATAAAGTATCTTTTTGTACAACTGTTCCATCAAGTTTTTGATACTTTTCTGTTATCTTTACTGGACATATTGTTTCCTTATCATCTGGAATACCATTGTTATTTTTATCATCCTTGTACACAAATGTTACTTCGTGAGGTGCTGTTATCTTATTGATTGTAGCTGTTATTGAACCTTGAGATGTACCGTCAACTTTTGAATCAACTGCAACATAATTCGTGATTTTAGGAGCTTCCTTTGAATAATTCTCTCCTAATTTCACTTGAGCTAAAGTATCTTGTTGAACAGTTGTTCCATCAGGCTTTTGATACTTTTCTGTTACCTTTACTGGGCATGTTGCTTCCTCATCATCTGGAATACCATTATTATTTTTATCATCCTTGTATACAAATGATACTTCGTGAGGTGCTGTTACATTGTCAATTTTAGCTGTTGTTGAACCTTGAAGTGCACCATCAACTTTTGAATCAACTGCAACATAATTTGTAATTTTAGGAGCTTCCTTTGAATAATTATCTCCAGAGTTAACCTTAGTTGTAGTATCTTGTTTTACAATTGTACCATCTGGTTTTTGATACTTTTCTGTTATATTACATGTCTTTGTTACTTCTTCATCATCAGGAATACCATTGTTGTTTTTATCATCCTTGTACACAAATACTACTTTGTGAGCTGCTGTTACATTGTCAATTTTAGCTGTTGTTGAGGCTAAAAGTGCGCCATCAACTTTTGAATCAATTGCAACATAATTTGTAATTTTAGGAGCTTCTTTTGAATAATTATCTCCAGAGTTAACCTTAGTTGTAGTATCTTGTTGTACAGTTGTACCATTAGGTGTTTGATATTTTTCTGTTATATTGAATGTCTTTGTTACTTCCTCATCATCAGGAATACCATTGTTGTTTTTATCATCCTTGTATACAAATACTACTTTGTGAGCTGCTGTTACATTGTCAATTGTAGCTGTTGTTGAAGCTAAAAGTGCGCCATCAACTTTTGAATCAATTGCAACATAATTTGTGATTTTAGGAGCTTCTTTTGAATAATTATCTCCAGATTTAACCTGAGCTGTAGTATCTTGTTGTACAGTTGTACCATTAGGTGTTTGATATTTTTCTGTTATATTAAATGTCTTTGTTACTTCCTCATCATCAGGGATACCATTATTATTTTTATCATCTTTATAGATAAATGATACTTGATGAGGTGCTGTTACATTGTCAATTTTAGCTGTTGTTGAAGCTAGAAGCGCACCGTCAACTTTTGAATCAACTGCAACATAATTTGTAATTTTAGGAGCTTCTTTTGAATAATTATCTCCAGATTTAACTTGAGCTGTAGTATCTTGTTGTACAGTTGTACCATCAGGTTTTTGATATTTTTCTGTTATTTTATATGTAGTTGGTATTTCTTCATCATCTGGAATACCATTATTATTTTTGTCATCTTTGTATATAAATTTAACATTGTTATATACTTCTAAATCACTTATTGTAACT
>JAVBPQ010000162.1:0-3302 GCA_031549525.1 Clostridiaceae bacterium
GGCATAAGTGGATTTCCATCTTTGTTTAGAACATATACCATTGCTTAATTCCTTTCAAATAATTTTAAATTATAAAACGCTTCATAGGGAAAATCCTTATAAAGGTAGGTCCACATCGCCAATGTTATACAAAGTTTTGAAGTAGCAACACTTCTCCTACTCATCAGAGATTTTTAATCACTACCCTTAGAGCTACGGACTTGTGGAGCATCCATAGGTAACTATTTATTTTTTGCATAACGTAGTCTTTAAGACTGAGGCTATTCAACCAAACTTAATATAATATCAAGCTCCCACTTCTATAAGTGGCGAGTAGTTGACGTGCCCTAGTCTCAGCAATACAGTAACCTCATTATTGGTGCTTTTTATTTCTAACGTACAGCTTGGGTATTTCTCTATTATCCTTTTCACATTGGTAAGACCGTTGCCTTGATGACCTTTTTTACTCGTAAAACCTGAAGCAAATACCTTGGAAACCTCGATTGGCTTAAGGGTGCTGTTTGTTATTGTAATCAACTGAAACTCGTCATTTTCCTGCTCGATTATAAATGATACTCTTTTTTCCTTCGTTTCGACTGCCGACTCAATGGCATTATCAAGCAAGCATGCAATAATCCGGCATATGTCTATGTCTTTAATTGGGAGTTCAGAAAGTGGGCATTTGAGGGAAATGTTCAGAATCATTTTTAAATTCTCGGCACGTTCATGTTTATTAAGCAAAAGTGATATCAGGGCAGGGTTTTCAACAGCGCGTTGGCTTAGATCAAGCAAATCCCCAGCCCTTGTCGTTATTTCCACAAGAGACTGGTGGTAGCGCTTGCACGCCTCTAGGTCACCAATTTCAAAGTAGCCGTTATAAGTTTGCAGGATGTTATAGAAATCATGCTTAATAGCACTAAATTGATTCAAGCTTTTAAACAGTGATTCCATCTGATTGTTCTTCTCGCTGATCTCCGCTTGTGCATAGCGGTTGCTGTTCAAAGAAAGAGAAAACGCTGAAAATAAAGCCAACATACACAAACTTATGAAGCTGCCAATAACAGTTTTAGGAATAAAAATCATGATACATGCTGCGCTTATGTAGATAAAGCACAGCTGGAAGATAGGAAATGCTATACTTTTAGGAGACACTTCCTTATTAATACCTTTAACAATAAGGAATTTTGGATTGTTATCAAGGATGTAATACATTCCGATAAAAAAGGCTATTGAAACTATAAAGTTCACAATGTACATACCTAAATACTTGGAATAATCAATTACATTAGGGTTCTGTGCAAACAATGCAGCTCCAATCAGCCTTGTCACGCCAGTGATAGTTTGAAAATAAAGGTATGTATAAACTGCTATCTCTAAAGCATGTAACGGTCTGAATTTAAGTGACTTGACAAAATAAACCCAAAGAGTAAAGGTAATAATCACACCAGGTAGCGATACAAAAATGGGTGTTAACTTATTCGCCCCTAACGTCGCTGCTAATACAAGCTTGAAAAAATCCCCAAAAAAAACGAGACTTCCAAGAAACAGTGTAAACAAAACTTTTGTAAGTCTCGACAGCCTTACTTCGCTCATACGCAAATGCAAGCTGACCTTTATATACATTAGTACAATTTGGTATATAAAAGCAGCACAAATAACAATATTGCGCATTTCATCAGAGAATGGAGATATATTGAAAATGTCCATATTCACCCCTTTATGCTAGCTAAGTTTTAAGGATTTATCTTTAATGGATTTTTCATTCCTTTCCTTTTTCCACTATTTTACCATGAATTTTACTCAGGGATAAGCCCTTAGTTATCGAATTATAAATTTACTGGCTTTTTCCTCTGCACAATATATCAAGCTTTTTAATCAGTTTTCCATGAGAAACCAAGTAAGAATATTCAAATAAATTGCATACAGGGCATATATGATTAGGTATTATTTCTATTTTATCTCCAATTTTCAAAGAGTCTCTAAGCTCCTTACTATATATGATCCCATGTTCATCAAACATATCATATATATAAATGCCATTTGAATTTTTTATCATACCTTTTCCTTTAGTTGCACATATACCAGCGTTTCTTGTCTGCATAGTTAGGGATTTTGCTCCTGCATCTGTTATTATACGTTCATCTGTAGGCATGGATATTATAGTTGTAAGAACTGTAGCAGCACATCGATCATAAGTTCCTATAGCACTCCCTTGAGAAGCATCCATTAAAATATAAGTTCCTGGTCTAATCTCAGTTATGCCATCTAATATATCTTCTCCTAACATAAGGCTAGGTGTTGCTCCAATGCTTACAGTTTCAAGATGAAAGCCAAATTCATCTGCTATAGTTTTAAATTTTAAAGTTTGTTTTTGGGCTTTAACAAAAAGTTTTATGCAATCTTCTAAATCTTCAGCTTGATATGTATGACCTTCATGGCTAAAGATGCCTTTTAATCTTACATATTTGCAAGTTTTAAGCTCTTTTAAAAGCTCTATAAACTGAAACTCTTCTGTAATACCTGAACGCATTTCTCCAACTTCTATTTCTATTAACACATCTAAAGGCTTTTCACCTTTAAATACTTCCTCTATCTCTTTAATGGCAAATATGCTATCTATTCCTATGGATATACAAATGGATCTATTTAAAATTTTTACTCTTTCAAGTTTATCTTTTCCAACAACTTCATTTGCGATAAATATGTCATTTAGACCATTTTCAGCCATAACTTCAGCTTCAGAAGCTTTAGCGCAGGCTATACCCTTACAGCCAGCCTTTGTTTGCATATGAGCTATTTCAGGACATTTATGTGTTTTAGTATGAGGACGTAGAGATACCTTTAACCTATCAGCTTTTTTTTGCATAAAAATAATATTGTCTTGCATCTTATCATTATCTATTATAAGTGCAGGGGTTTGAAAATCATAAACAGATTTTATATTCATCAAAATTTCCTTGCTGCGGGATACCACTATCTTTAGATATGTGGATGAACGCAGCGATTCCTTTCTATCGATTTTCTTCTATTAATATTGTTTTTCTTTTTTCAAGCAGTCTTAATTTTTTATAACTAATGCCAGCTGATATTTTTACACCATTCAAGGTTCTGATGTCAAAGCTGCCACTTGAGCGTCTGCCAAATATAAATCCTTGGAGTTTACTTAAAAGTATTTCTACTTTGTCGAATAATTGAAATCCAAACACATATTTAGGCGATTGGTTTAATTTTCTATATCCACCTTTTGAGATAGTCGCTTTGTGAATTTGACGATTGTGTCTTCTCACCGCTTTTTGTGTATAACAAACATCTGATGGAATAAC
>JAVBPQ010000152.1:0-13785 GCA_031549525.1 Clostridiaceae bacterium
TTTTTTTTCTCTTACTAAATCTGTTCTCAGCCTGACAGCCTCATATTTATTGTATTTAAATGTCTTAATTTCTAAAATTCCATTATAAAAATTTGATGCTGTATGATCATTTGGAGTAGAAAAATAAAAACTAAAGCCATCCTTAAGGATAAATTCGTCATTTTGTAATTTAAATGCTGAAAGCTTTATAGAAAAGGTAAAATCTTTAATCTTTTTATTTTTTTTACCATTAAAATCATAAAGACTTTTAAAATATTCTTCATCTGAGACCTCTAGAGCTTTTTTAATCAAACTTACAAACATGATATGATAACTTATGGGCAATTTCTCACAAGAAAATTTAATACAAAATCTCATAAATTCACTCCTTTCATTATTATTTTTTATTATCTATATTTTAAGTTTAAATATAGACATATGCTGTCCAATAAAAAAATTTTTTAAACACATTTTTTAAAATTTATATAATAAAGCAATTTAAAGGGAATTTAGATATAAAAAATACCAAAAAATAATATCTATGATATACTTATTATATTAGTTTTATTAGAAATTTAAAGAACATATGGCATTTAATGGTGAATAAGAAAAGAGGAGATTAAATGATAATTAGATACAAATCAATGAGCATATCAAAGAAAATACTTGTGATGTTGTTGATTGTTTCTATTATTCCCATTATAGCAATACAGATAATTTTAAATTATGTTAGCACTACAACAATTGTAAACCAAACAAAGGCTTTAATAAAAGCTAATTTAGAACAATCTTCAAGAAATGTAAATAATGTTCTGACAAGTTATGATAGGATTATTATGCTCATTTATTCAGATAGAGAATATGCACAGCTTATGGATTCTTTAAATGAGTGGGATAGACGTAGTTATTATTTATCAAAAAATAAATTAACAGAGAATTTAGAGAAAATAATCAATGTAAATAAAGGTATTCTTGGTATTGCTATTGTTGGCAATAGGGGAGATGTGGTTTGTTTTGATTCTATAACCCTCTCAGGAAATAAAAGTTATTGCTTTGACCTTAATAAGATAAGTAGAATGCCTGACTATAAGGATTCTCTTATACAAAATAAGACCATTTATTCATCTGTAACAAGATTATTTAATGAGGAATATGGCAGCACAAACTCCATCTATGTTATTCACAGGTTAACTGATTATTACAATTATGATAAGGGTCCCCTAGGAAGCATAATCATATGCGTTGATGAAAAAACATTGACAGAATCTTATTCTCAAGAGGAAGATAAAGATTATAACCTTACATTTATCATAAATAAGTCAGGTGAAGTTGTTTCAAGCCCTGTAGAATCTCTTATAGGGAAAAAAATATTGTTAAGTGGGGAAGATGAAGTTACTAATGATTATATCTTAGATTTTCTACATATAAATGGAATATTCACAACAACTAATGTTGAGATAAATACTCAAAAGATAAAGGATGGTGAATTTTTCCTTATAAACGCTCAAAACTTTGATTATGCCCTTAGAAATGTGAACTTAATAACTCTAGTTATTATATTGATAGGGGTACTTTTTAGCATTATTAGTGTTTTTATTGCTTTTGTTTTTTCAGAATCCACTGATATGAAGGTTAAGAATATCATAAGTGCAATGCACCTTGCTTATGATCAAAACGATAACAAAAAGATTAACCTTCAAGGAAATGATGAATTTATGCTTATTTCTGAACAGTTTAATGAAATGCATGTGAATATCACTAAAGCAAGGCAGCAGGAACGTGATGCTTTGCTTAGGCAAAAGAATGCAGAAATAAACTTTTTAGAAGCTCAAATTAATCCGCATTTTTTATATAATACACTTGATGCTATCAATTGGGTGGCAATTGATAATGAGCAATTTAAGATAAGTAAAATGTTAAATAATTTAGCTTCTATATTAAGGTATAGCATTCATAAGAGCAGTGAGATTGTTACAGTAGAGAATGATTTAAAATATATTCAAATTTATGTTTATTTGCAGCAGCAGAGATTTAACAACTCCTTTGAATTTATTTTAAATGTTCATGAAGATGTTAAGGGGTTAAAAATTCATAAACTCCTTGCTCAGCCTATAATTGAAAATGCTATTGTTCATGCATTTCCTAGTAAGAATGGCAGAGATAAAATAGAATTAATTTTAAGAAGATGCCAAGATGATTTCATCGAAATTATTGTAAAGGATAATGGAGTAGGTATTGATAAAGAAACATTAGAACTTTATAATAATTGGAAATGTAAAGGTATACCAAAAGAAAGCATAGGGATTAGAAATACCATAAGCAGAATAGGTCTTTATTATGGAGAAGAAGGAAGTCTTAATATTGAAAGCAACAGTGAAGGAACAAAGGTCACAATATATATACCATACGAAAAGGAAAAGGAGGTTTTTCATCATGAGGATAGTTATAGTAGAAGATGAGCCAAATATCAGAGATGGTCTGTGCAAAATTATTAATAAGTATACCAACCATTGTGTTGTAGGTACAGCAAAAAACGGCAGTGAAGGAATAAGCATAGCAAAGCAAATGTGTCCTGATTTGATAATTTCTGATATAAGAATGCCTTTTATGGATGGTCTTTCAATGATTGAAAAATTAAGGGATGATAACTTAAACTTTGAAGCGCTTCTGATCACTGGGTATTCAGAGTTTGAATATGCAAAAAAGGCTATTAATCTTGATGTAGCTGATTATATATTAAAACCAGTAGATTTTGATGAGTTTATCTCATGCCTTCAAAAAATAGAAAAGAAGCTGCCCGCTTTTCGCAATGATTTTCCATATGCAGAAATTGAAATATCAGAAGAAGAAAAACAGCCAACTACAAACAATGAGATAGTGCTGAAAGTTGTTGAGTTTATTCGTGATAATTTTGATAAAAACATAGGTCTTTCAGATGCAGCTAAAATAGTTAATATTACGCCAGAATATTTAAGCAAATTATTTGCTAAAGAAATGGATGTAAGCTTTGTTGCTTTTTTGCGCAATTTTAGAATAAACCAAGCTAAACGTATGCTGAAAAAAGGTTATAAAGTATTGGAGGTGGCTAAACAAGTTAGTTTTCAAGATGTAAAATATTTTAACAAAGTTTTTAAGTCTGTTTGTTTTGTATCTCCATCAGAATATAGAAAGCAATTTTTAAAGTTGAGAGCTTACCATGAATAAAAAAATATTGATTATATTAGCATTTTCCTTTTTAATAACTTTAGTTAGCCTTATATCAATATTAGGAAAATTTTATAAACAAAACCAAAGCAGTGAAATTATTAAAGGTGTACAAGAAAAAACTTTAGAAATATTAGCACCTTTGGAATTAACTAGTCAAAAAAATACTTTTAAAATGTTAGTAGAAGAGTATTCAAGAGCTCCTGGAAAATGTAAAATAAATATCACCTTTGTTCCTAAAGATATATTTATGCAAGAGGTTTGCATGAAAATTGATTCTAATGAGTTGCCAGATATCATTATTAGTGAAGATGTGATTACGCCTATATTGATTAAAATAGGAATATGCGAAGATATTACAGATTTTATTAAGAATGAAAATTTGGAGGATAAATATAGTGAAAGGCTTATGATGACTAGTGTTCAAACAAAAAAATATTATGGATTACCTCTAACTTTAGAGCCTTTTGTTTTATTTTATGACCAAAAGATACTAGCAAAGAAGAATATTGACATACCAAGAGATTTGGATGGCTTACTTAAAGCTTCTTTAGATGTAAGGGGATACAGCAATTATGGGTTTGGTTTTGCTGCAAAACAGCCTGAGGAGCTTTCTGCATTTTTTTATCATATGCTCTATGCTTCAGGTACAAATATATATCAGATAAATAACATGTATGGAAAAAAGGTTTTTGATATTTTAGATACATTAAAAACAAAACAGGTTATTTCTCCAGATACTCCAAATTATAACGAAGCAGATTTAGTACAATCATTTATTATGGGAGAAATAAGTATGATCGCTTGTAACTATGATTTGCGCAAAGAAATACTTAAAATGCCTAGTCACATGGAAATTGGAGTGGAATTTATGCCTTATGATAAGGAAGTGTATTTATGTACAGCAAAAAACATATCTATATCTACTACTGCTAATAAAGAAGAAGCTTTTGATTTTTTAAGATTTATTAGCTCTAAAGATATTGTAGAAAAGATCGCAGAAGAAATGAATACGTTGCCTGCAAGACAAGACATAGAATATAAATTGCAGGATGGACCTTGTGCTCTTTCAGTGGACTATGCTGCTAGATTTAGAGAAAAATATATGTTAAGAAACAGTTTTACCTCATGGCTTAATATATCTTACGCTATTTATGATAATATCAACCTTATATTAATGGAAAATAAAAAACCTAAAGATGCAGCAAATCAAATGCAAGATAAAGTTAGAGTTGCTATTTTAGAACAATAATACTAATGTAAGGTTAAAATTTTACCCTTTTATTAAAAGATTGGAATATTATTTAACGATTACATAAATTATTATTAATATATAATTAAATGGAAGTAAATATTCTTTATCTTTTAAATACAAGCTTCCATATATAAGGAGTGGAAATATGAAAAAGTTCATGAGCTTAGCGATTTCTGCAATTTTGGTTTTATCTTTAACTTCTTGTGGCGATTCTTCAAATACTGGTACTGAAAATACTACAACCACACCAGCAGATTCTCAATCAACTGAAACAGCAAATAATACAGATAGTACAGAAAGTAATACAACAAGTGCCCCAGATACATCTGCTTCAACTAAAACAAAAATTACATTTACTTTCCGTGAGGATGGACAAGGTGAGAACAACCCTCTTTGGAAGTGGATTAACGATGCTTATGCTACCTATCCAAATAAAGATAAAATTGAGCTTGATGTTTCACCTATCACAGCTTCTGAAGGTGACTATTTTGCAAAAGTTGCATTAGCACTTCAGTCTAAAGATACAGCACCAGATTTAGTAGCAGAAGATACATTTCAGCTTCCTTCTGATGCTAGTGCAGGATATTTGACAAAATTAGATGATATGCTTAAAAACTATTCAGATTGGAACAGCGGTGCCTATTATGATGCCCTTAAAGCTGGTGTAACAGGACCTGATGGCGGAATCTATGGCGTTCCATACAGTACTGATTCTCGTGGACTTTGGTATAATAAAGAAATTTTTAAACAAGCAGGTTTACCGGAAGATTGGCAGCCTAAAAATTGGCAAGAAGTTTTAGATGCATGTAAGACAATTAAAGAAAAAGTACCAGAGGTAGTACCATTCTGGTGTAATTCAGCAGTTGCAACAGGTGAAGCTACATCAATGCAAACATATGAAATGTTGCTTTATGGAACAGGGGAACGTTTGCTTGAAGGGGATAAATGGATAGTAGATAGCCCTAATATCAGAAAATCATTAGAATTTCTTCAAACAATTTATAATGAAGGTTATGGTCCATCATTATCACTAGTGCTTAATGGTCAAGCAAGCAATACTTCTGCACGCGAATATCTTCCTAAAGGTAAGCTTGCAATATCACTTGATGGTTTCTGGATTACAGGAAATTATCTTCCAGAAGGTGCATCACCTTGGCCAGAATATAAAGATGTTCTAGGTTATGCTGCAATGCCTACATCTGAAGGTCAAGCGCCTAATACTATAACACTAGCAGGAGGTTGGGCACTTTCTATTCCTCAAAACAGCGATGCAAAAGATGAGTCATTTGCTTTCTTACAGTACATGATGAGCAAAGAGCTTTATACAAAAGCTATAGTAAACATGGGGAACCTTTCTACAAGAGCTGATATAGCAAGTGATCCAACATATTCAGAAAAACCATTTATGGAAATTTCTACTGAATTTTTAGCAAATGCAGATTTTAGGCCTCAAAATGATAAATATCCTGTTGTTTCTTCTCATATTCAAGCAATGGTAGAAGCAGTTGTTTCAGGAACAACTATCGATGATGCTGTTAATCAATATAAGACAGACGTTACAAATGCTGTGGGGGCTGATAATGTTATAGCCAAATAAGAAAATTACTAAAATAATGAGAAAAGGCGGCTATTTAGTCGCCTTTTTATAAAAAAGGAGTGATGTTAGTGAAATATCAATATACGCTTGCTGAAGAAGCCAAAAAATCTGTCTTGTTACTACCATCTATCATCATAATGGCAGCTTTTTTTATTTTACCTGTAATCATGACATTTTACTATTCATTCACAAATCTTGCTCTTTCAGGTGCTGCTGCTAAAAATACAGAATTTGTAGGATTTGAAAATTATAGGCTTCTCTTCTCTGACAGGAATGTTAGAATCAGCATAATAAATACTTTAATATTTTTGGTAGGCTGTTTAGTTGGTCAACAATTATTGGGATTCATTATCGCTCTACTTATGAAAAGCTGTAATAGATTCTTTAGAAGCATAATTGGACCTATTATTCTTGCAGGTTGGGTTATGCCTGAAATTGTAGTAGCAATGTGTTTAAGTGCTTATTTTGGTGATAGTGGAACTTTAAACTCTTTTTTAGGTCTTTTTAACATTCCTCCTATAGCTTGGCTATTTAAATATGCAATGCTTTCGGTTATTCTAGCCAACATCTGGCGTGGAACAGCCTTTTCTATGATGAACTTCCAGTCTGCTTTAGACAATGTCCCAAGCGATATAGAAGAAGCAGCAAAAGTGGATGGTGCTTCATATTTTCAAACATTGCTTAAGATAATTATTCCAAGTATTAAAGACACAATTGCTACTAACACAATGTTAAATACACTTTCAACGTTAGGTGTTTTTGGTTTGATTTATACAATGACAGGCGGAGGGCCTGGAACAAAAACCTTAACCCTTCCTATTCTTATGTATCGTTCGGCATTTGTAAGCCAGCAACTTGGTTATGGTACAGCCATATCTATGATACTTCTTAGCATAGGGATTTTTTTAAGTGTGCTTTATACAAGATTAGTTAAACAATAAAGGAGGGGGAACTATGAAACCAAATTCAAAGACTTTGCTTCCATATGTTATTTTAACCATATTAGCAATTATATTTATTTCACCTTTAATTTGGGTTGTAGTTGCATCGCTTGATAAAAATGCTTCTCAAAGCTTTAAGATACCTGAGGTATGGACATTTGTAAATTATTCCACAGTATTAAGCGACAAGGGCAATATAAGAGGATTTGCTATTGGACTTTATATATCATTAACTCAAAGTTTTTTGGTTATAATAATATCACTTTTAGCAGCTTACCCGCTTTCTAGGTATGAACTTAGATATAAGCCATTATTTTTATATACAATTTTGTTTATGACATCTTTACCAATTACTGCTGTTATGGTTCCAGTTTATAAACTTTTCTTAAACCTTAGGCTCTATGACAATCTAGCTAGTGTTATCATATTTTTTACAGCATCTAGTCTGCCCTATGGCATTTGGCTTATGAAAAACTTTATGGACTCCGTTCCAATAGAATTAGAAGAAGCTGCATGGATTGATGGTGCAACACCTTTGATGAGCATCAGAGACGTCATCATTCCCCTGATGCTTCCTGGAATTTGTGTTGTTGGCATTCTTACATTTACAATGAGTTGGGGTAACTTTTTTGTTCCATATATTTTGCTTCAAAATGTAAGTAAACTTCCTGCATCCATAAGGCTATATCAATTTTTTGGAAATTATGGTATGGTAGCATATGGACAATTAGCAGCATATTCCGTATTGTATGCAATACCTTCAATAGTACTATATATTATAGCTCAAAAATACATGTCTAAAGGATTTACATTAGCAGGAGCGGCTAAAGGATAAAAAGAAAGGGGAAGAAAATGATTTTTTTAAGACAGCGCATAAACAAGCTTATTTCAGATCTTGGTGAGTTACGTTATTACGATGAAATGCCAATTGAAAACTACAAAATGATTAAATCAAAAGAACGCTTTTACGATATTAAAAATTTAGATACAAAGGATTGGGAGGCATTTAACCATGGAGAGCTATGGGGAGGCCATAGGGAATATTTTTGGTTTGAGACTACAATAACGATTCCAGAAAAATTTCACAATAAAGCAGTTGAATACAAGCTTATTACAGGAAGAGAGAGTGAGTGGGATGCAGTTAATCCCCAGTTTTCTCTTTATGTAGATGGAAAATTACGCCAAGGCATGGATATGAATCATACTACTTGTGTTTTGGAAGAAAATGCAGTAGGAGGACGAAGTTATAGGATAGTACTCTCTGCATTTACAGGAGATAAAAATTTTAATCTCTACTTGCGATCTTCAATACGTGCAGTAGATAGAAAAACTGAAAAATACTATTATGATTTAAAAGTTCCTTATGATACAGCTATGCTTTTACCTGAAGATAGTGACGAGCATATTCTCATCATAAAAGCTTTAAATGAATCCTTAAATCTTTTAGATTTAAGGCAAGAGAGAAGTAATTTATATTATGAATCCTTAGATAGAGCACAAGAAAATATTACAAAAGAATTTTATGATAAGTATCAAGATAAAAATAAACCTCAAATTTTTTGTATAGGCCATACTCATATTGATGTTGCATGGCAATGGACTTTAGCTGTTACTAGAGATAAAGCTGTAAGGAGTTTCTCTACAGCTCTAGAACTTATGAGGATCTATCCTGAATACAAATTTATGTCTAGTCAGCCTCAGCTTTACAAGTATGTTAAGGAAGATTGCCCTGAAGTTTATGAAGAGATAAAAGAAAGAGTGAAAGAAGGGCGCTGGGAAACTGATGGAGGTATGTGGATTGAAGCAGATTGCAATATTGCATCAGGTGAATCCTTGGTACGTCAATTTATTCATGGGAAAAAATTTTTTATGGATGAATTTGGAAAGGAAAATAATATATTATGGCTGCCTGATGTTTTTGGATATTCTGCTGCACTTCCTCAAATTATGAAAAAATGTAGGATTAAATATTTCATGACAACTAAAATAAGCTGGAATGAATTTAATAAACTCCCTTATGATACATTTATGTGGGAAGGTATTGATGGAACAAGGATTTTGACTCATTTTTCACCTTCTAGAGATTACAAAGGGGGGTTAGTTGATGGCGGTCCAAGGCCAGATTATGAAAATGAATATTTCACAACATACAATGCATTTTTAAGACCATTGCAGGTGAAAGGAGCATGGCAGCGCTATCAGCAAAAACACATAAATAAAGAAGTCCTTATGAGTTTTGGTTATGGAGATGGCGGAGGAGGCACAACTAAAGAGGAAGTAGAAAATCAGCGCCGTACACAAAAGCCAATACCAGGGCTTCCTCAAACTTTTATGAGCACAGCAAATAACTTTTTTAATACTCTAGAGAACAATGTAAAAGATAATAGATACTTGCCCACATGGGTTGGTGAGCTTTATTTAGAATATCATAGAGGCACTTATACCTCAATGGCAAGAAACAAAAAATATAACAGAGCAAGCGAATTTTGTTATAAAAATGCTGAATTTTTATCACTTTTATCAAATAAATTTGCAAAAGTAGATTACCCTTCTTCTACAATCTTTGAGGGATGGGAATGTATTCTCTTAAATCAATTCCATGATATCTTGCCAGGTTCATCTATTAAGGAAGTTTATGATGAATCAAAGGAACAATATGAAGATATTTTGGAAAAAGGTTCAAATATAATTAAAAACGCAACAGCAAGTATTGCAGCAAATATAGATGCTAAAAAAGGTTCCATTGTAGTATTTAATCCAAATAGCCATATTGCAACAGATGTAGTTGCAATAGAGGGTAAATCGTTATTGGCATGTAATGTTCCTGCAAATGGTTATAAGGTGTTTGATATGAAGGATATGGCTGCAAAAAGCGATTATCCTAAAGCTACGATAAAGGAAATGGAAAATCAATATTTTCTTATTAAATTTAATGAGAGTGGCCAATTCTCCAGCATTTATGATAAGAGAGCAAAAAGAGAGCTTTTAAAAGAAGGAAAGTGCGGAAATGTTATAATGAGTTATGAGGATAGACCTCATAACTATGATGCTTGGGATATTAATAATTATTATGTTGAGAAAAGTTGGGAAATTTCTCAAGTTTCATCTATGGAGGTTGTGAATGAATGCGATGTGAAAATAAGTGTTAAAATAACAAGACCATACTTAAATTCCACGATAGTTCAGACCATAACGATATATAGTGATATTCCACGAATTGATATCGATAACTACATCGATTGGAAAGAGAAGCAAATTTTATTAAAGACAATATTCCCATTTGATATATATACGAATGAAGCAAGCTTTGATATTCAATATGGCAATGTAAAACGCCCAACTCATCGCAATACTTCTTGGGATTATGCAAGATTTGAAGTGCTTATGCATAAGTGGTTAGATCTATCAGAGAATGGATATGGAGTTAGCATTCTCAATGACTGTAAATATGGGGTTTCAGTCTGTGATAGCATTGTAGGCCTTACAATGCTTAAATCAGGTATTTTTCCAAATCCTGTAGCAGATCAAGAAGAGCATATTTTCACGTATTCTATATTGCCACATATTGGAGGGCTTAGAGAAGCAGGAGTGATTGAGCAAGCTTATCAGATTAATAACAAGCTCATTCCAGTTTTAAAAGAAACTGAAGGTGGCAATTTAAAAGGATCTCTATCATTTGTTTCAACAGATAAACCAAATGTTGTTATAGAAGTTATTAAAAAAGCTGAAGCTGATGATAGCACAGTAATTCGTCTTTATGAATGCTGGGGTAGAAGAGTGGATTGTAAGCTTATGTTTGATAGTAAAATTAGAGATATATATCTATGTGATATGCTGGAAAATAATGAAGAATCAATGGAATACTTAGAAAATAGTATGCAGTTTACTATAAAGCCTTATGAAATTAAAACATTTAAAGTTTACTTTTAAAGTTTTTAAATATTGATAATAAATTTATTAAATTGTTGACATTTGTATTATATTTGCTAAAATTTAATATATAAATTTACACAGTTTCTAATATTTTTTCTTAATGAAAGCGGACCTCTTACTTACGAAGGTGAGAGTTTTCCGCTTAATTTTAGTTAATCACTCTCTATAAGTTTAAAATTATTTTAAAATATTTTAAGTTTATTTTATATTTATTTTATTTGAATTTTAAGCCTTCTTGATATGATTAATATATGAAAACAAATTTTGGTTTTTAGATTAATTATATAGATGGAGGATTTTAAAATGAATAAAATAAAACTTATGTATGATGTTGCACAAACTATGAGAAAGAAGGAAAGTGTATCTGCATTTGTTAAACTTGAATTAAAGAAAAATGGAAAGAGGTCTCTTTATGTAGAGAGTGAATTTGAAAAAGACTTTTCAGACTTAAAACCACATTTTGGTGGATTTTCACATATGCATGGTAATAAAGCGATGCAGTTGCATAAAGCTTATTGTGAAGGACAAGGTAAAGAAAACAATTGTAATAGACCAGATGTAAATGCACTAAGGGATTTTCGCAGGTGCCGCCATCACAATTTTAAATTTCAAGATATATTTACAAAGATGTCATGTTTATTTGGCTTAATAGATGCAATTGAACTTGTTGAAGATGATGAAATCTCTATTTTAACATTGGATTGCAAAAATATTCCTGAGGATTTAAAACAGATCATGGAAGAAAAGAAGATGGAGCATGAAAGGTTCCATGAAGATATGAAAGAAAAGTTAAGGGAATATATGGAAAAAGAGCCTCATGATGGAGAAAATGAGCATCATAAATTAAATCCAATGTGTCACTTAAGGGATATGAAAAATCCTGAATTTAAGCTTGAAGTTAGAGTAAATAAAGACAAAGAGATTGAAAAAGTCATTTTAAATGCAAAAGGTGAAGGAATAAATAAAAAAGATGAAAATCAAATCATGGATCTTTGTTTTGAATTGAATTTTACTTTTTAAAACTTTATAATGAAATAAAATGAGAGGCCAACTTGTTTGTGGCCTCTTTTTAAAAAGGCAGGTTTTTTTTGTGGGAACTTTTTTTAGAAGAAAAAATCCTAAGGCAAGATTAAGGGATTGTTATGAAAATAATGGGCGTGAATATTTATATAAGCATATGTTAGAAAGGCATAATGTCAGTGATGAAGAGAGGGCAAAAATAATGCGCTATGTGGAATTCCATAAAAAAATGGAAGAGCGTCTTAGGCACAATCGTGGCATCAATGCTCGCTTAAAGGTTCTTAAAATCAGTCAGGCATTATTTCTTATATTTAACATAGCTTTTATTGTATCTTTATTTACATTTTTTGATGTAAAGGCTATAACAATTCTATTTGCCATGTTTATTCTTCTTATATCTATAGTCAGCATTACTGCAGGTTATAGATTTGAAAAGACTATATCAAAACCTGTTGAAAACTTAAAAGAGGGCATGAGGAAGGTAGCTAATGGAGATCTTAATGCAAGTGTTGAAGTATCTTTGATGAATGAAATAGGGTTTTTGACGGTTTCTTTTAATCTAATGGTAGCAAAGCTAAGAGAGAGCGAAAAGATAAAAAAAGAATACGAAGAGAATAGAAAGTTGCTTATAGCAAGCATATCTCACGATTTAAAAACACCTATAACTGCAATAGAAGCTTATATTGAGGCTATACTTGATAAAACAATAACTTCAGAGGAAAAAAAGAATGAGTATCTAGAAGTGATTTATAAAAATTCAACTTATATGAATAAATTAATCGACGATCTATTTTTATTCTCTAAGCTTGATATGCAGAAGCTAGATTTTAATTTTGAAAAGGTTGATATAGGAGCTTTTATGAAGGATCTTGCTGAGGAGTATAAATTTGAATTAAATGAGAATGGGTATGATTTAGAATATAATGATAAATTGGAGAAAAATCATATAATAAAAATGGATAGAAAGAGGCTTGAACAATCCTTTAGGAATATCCTTTCAAATTCTATGAGATATGCTGACAATGAAAAATTAAAGATAGATATCACCCTTAAGGAGAGGGAAGGCGGAGTTGAGATTAGAATTGCAGATAATGGCATTGGTATTTTAGAAGAGAATTTAGAAAAGATATTTGATAGATTTTACAGAGAAGAGAGTGCAAGGACAAAGGATCTTTCAAATACTGGGCTTGGCCTTTCTATTTCAAAAGAATTGATCGAGGCTATGGGAGGAAGAATAAGAGCTGAAAATCATGATGGTGCTGTATTTATAATCACTTTAAATGATGATGTTTAGGCGAGGTGTAATGTATGAAAGTTTTGATAATTGAAGATGATAAGAATATAGCTGAACTTGAAAGAGACTACCTCGGACTTAATGGGTACAGTGTAGCCATTGAATTTGATGGTATAAAAGGCTTAAAGGAAGCGGTCAGCGGAATTTATGATATAATAATTGTAGATTTAATGCTTCCTGGAAAAGATGGATATGAAATAATAAAAGAAGTTAGGCAAAAATTTGAGATTCCAATCATAGTAGTTTCAGCAAAGAGTGAGGATATATCAAAGATAAGAGGTCTTGATTATGGGGCAGATGATTATCTCACAAAGCCATTTAGCCCTGCTGAGCTTTTAGCCCGTGTAAAATCTCATATAAATAGGTACAACAGGTTAAAAGGAAAATCTCAGATAGAAATCATAAATATAGGAAATATAGAGATAAATACTTCCTCACACAAAGTCTACGTTTTAGGAAAAGAAGTATTTCTTACTGCTAAGGAATATGAACTGCTCTTATTTTTTATAAAGAACCCTAATATCGTTTTTACAAGAGAGCAGCTATTTGATAAAATTTGGAA
>JAVBPQ010000084.1:0-5555 GCA_031549525.1 Clostridiaceae bacterium
TATATAGAAGGCTTGATAAGGATAATAAGCTAGTAAAAGAAACCCCTGAGACGAAGATTGAGAGGGTTAAGAGCATGGTTCAAAGCAGTCTAAATCTCACCATAACTGTGCCAATGAGATATGTAAATGATTTTTTGACGCTTCTTGTGAAGTATAAAAGAGACACAGCTCTAAGCAATCCCACAGCCGTTTGCAGAGCATTCTTTAAGTTAAGCTATAATGATCGCCATATGATGCAGTATGTAAATCGAGGCCTTGCTGATCAAAATGTTTTAGATAAATTAAAAGCAAAGAAGTTTGATGATGTAATAGCAAAGATAGTGAGATAATTAAGACAACTTAATATTGGATTTTTAAACAAAGCAAAATCCAGCACATAACTTCCCTTTTTTGAGAATAAAAAGGATTTAGGAGAACATGCCCATTTTTCTGCAAAAAAAGTAGAAAATATAAAAATAATATTAAAATAGATATAAATATGCTAATGTTGTTTTAAATTGATTAAGTAGTTTTAATTACTTCTTAATTTAAATTTACACTTACAATGGTTAGCCTTTTTATCTTTAAGAGAGTAGATAGTTTGAATAGCTCCTTCAAAGGATGCGTAATAAACTCTTCCACCTTGAAGATAAATATCACCTGATGTTGAAGTTGGAGTTTGTAGACTAAAATCTATTAGATCTCCTACAAGTTCTCCAATATTATCATATGGTAAATTTGTATATATTTTATAGTAAATGTAATTTAAATAAATGAATATAAATAAATGAATATAAATAGAAATGTATATTTAGAAGTACAATGCTTTTAAAAAAACGAAAATAAGCTATAATAGATTATAAATAAAGGAGGTATGATTTTTGAAAGAAAATAATTTATTAAAGGATGTTTCTTTAAAACTTGTTGAAGTTGCTATGGGTAGAAGATTTGCAGATACTGTGATTAAAAATACAAAGCTTGTAAATGTTGTAACTCGTGAAATTTTAGAGAATATAGATATAGCTATATATTCAGGGAGAATTGCTCTTGTAGGTGATGCAAGCCATACCATTGGGGAAGGTACAAATATTGTAGATGCATCTGGACTTTATGCTGTACCTGGATTTATGGATGGGCATATGCATATTGAGAGCAGTATGATGAATGTGTGTGAATTTGCAAAGGCAGTTGTGCCATGTGGGACAACTACAGTATTTGCAGATCCTCATGAGATAGCTAATGTATTTGGAACAAAAGGTGTGAAGCTCATGATTGAAGATTCAAAGAAGGTGCCTTTGCGCTGCCAAATAGCTATGCCTTCATGCGTTCCTGCAGTATCTTTTTTTGAAGATAGCGGAGCTACCATAAGTTCTTTAGATGTTAAAGAGTTTATGGAATATGATGAAGTTTGTGGGCTTGGTGAGCTTATGAATTTTCCTGGAGTACTAAATGGTGATGAGAATATGCATCAAGAGATTTATGCTACATTAGACAGCAAAAAAATAATAACTGGGCACTATTCTATGCCTGAAACAGGTAGAGGATTAAATGCATACATAGCATCAGGAGTTAGATGTTGCCATGAATCTACAAGAAAAGAAGATGGTCTTGCAAAGATGAGGCTTGGAATGTATCTTCAAATACGTGAAGGTTCTGCTTGGCATGATTTAAAAGAGGTAGTTAAATCAATAACTGAAAATAAATTGGACACAAGATATGCAACATTGATAAGCGATGATACTCATCCTGATACTTTAATCAATGAAGGTCATTTAGATCATATTGTTCGTGTGGCCATAGGTGAAGGTGTGGACCCAATCACTGCAATTCAGATGGTGACTATAAATGTGGCGCAATGTTTTAAAAAGGATGATGATTTAGGGATAATAGCACCTGGACGCTTAGCGGATATACTTTTAATTTCTGATTTAGAAAAAATCGATATAAAGAAAGTTTTCATAGAAGGGAAGATTGTTGCAGAAAATAAAAAACCTCTATTTGAATTTGAAAAGACAAATTACAAAGACTGGGTTAAAAATTCTGTTAAGCTTGTAAAGCCTTTAACTCCAGAGGATTTTAAGATTGAAGCACCAAAAGATAAACAGGGTTTTGTAAAAACTAGGGTTATGGAGATAATCGAAGTAAAAGTAGGAACTTATGCAAGAGAGATAGATTTAAAGATAGAGAATGGATTTATAAATGCAGATTTATCTCAAGATGTTATAAAAGTCGCTGTCATTGAAAGGCATAAGATGACTGGAACTATGGGTAAGGGTTTTGTAAAAGGCTTTGGTTTAAAAGAAGGAGCTGTTGCCTCAACTGTTGCTCATGATGCTCATAACCTTTTGGTAGTTGGATTAAACGATGAGGATATGGCACTTGCAGCAAATACACTGGCTGATGTAGGGGGAGGAATGGTAGCTGTAAAGAATGGAAAGGTTATTGCACTACTAGAGCTTCCTATTGCAGGACTAATGTGCGATAAAGATGTGGAATATGTAGCTAAAAAAGTTAAAGACTTAGATAATGCTTGGAAAGAGCTTGGATGTTTGTTGCATTCTCCATTTATGACCATGGCTTTAATATCCCTTGCAGTGCTTCCTGAGCTTAGATTAACTAACCGAGGGCTTATCGATACCATAAATTATAAATTTACTGAGCTATTTGTCTAAATAATAAGAAAGGAGAGAACATTTAACATAGTTTGCTATAGTTTGCTTAAGTGGACAATGTTAAGTATTGTGAGCTAAAATGGTTATAACAAAGGATATTTTTAGCCATATGTTGTTAAGAGTATGCGATCTTTTTGAAGAAAACAGTCTATATCTTTGCGAATTAGATTCTAAATTTGGTGATGGAGATCATGGTATAACTATAAAAAAGATAGCCCATATTATAAATAACAAGGTACAGGATTGGAAAGAAGAATCTATATGCAGTTTTCTTGAGGATTTAAGCGAAGAAATAATGTCCATTGGAGGAGGCTCAGCAAGCTCTCTCTATGGTGTTTTTTTCGAAGGACTTGCAGGGCCTTTAAAACATGTAAGCAATATAGATGCTTCTATGTTAAAGAATATGTTAAATAGCTGCAGAGAAGCTATGTATGAAGTGACTAGAGCAAGACTTTGCGATAAGACCATGATGGATGCCCTTATCCCTGCTGTAGATGATGCTATGAAAGCTTCTTGTGACATCATGGAGATATTAAACGCTGCTGAAGAGGCTGCAATAAATGGAGCTGATTTAACTGAAAATTATGCTGCAAAATATGGTCGTTCTAAGAATTATAAAGAAAAATCGATAGGGACGAAAGATCCAGGTGCTGTGAGCATTTCTTTGCTTTTTAGAGGATTTAAAGAAGGGTTTAAAACTTGTAGAGGCTAATAATAATTTAGAAGGGGTGTATTTTAATGAAAAAATTTATCAATGATCCAGCTAATTTAACAAAGGAGCTTTTAGAAGGGTTTGTTTTAGCAAATGAAGATTTAGTTTCGATGGAACCTGGAAATTTAATTGTAAATAATAGATTAAAGGATGCAGACCGTGTTACTATTGTAACCCAAGGAGGAAGCGGTCATGAGCCTGCGCTTTCAGGATTTGTGGGTGAAGGTATGGTAGATATTTCTGTAGTTGGGGATATTTTTTCTGCTCCTGGACCTAAAGCTTGTATCGATGCAATTAAAATGGCAGATAAAGGTAAAGGCGTGCTCTATATAGTGTTAAATCATGCAGGTGATATGTTAACTGGAGATCTCACTATGAAAGCTTGCAAAAAAGAAAATCTAAATGTTATAAAGGTTGTTACTCAAGAAGATGTAGCTAATGCTCCAAGGGAAAATAGCTCTGACAGGCGTGGGCTTGTAGGTTGTGTTCCTACTTATAAGATTGCAGGTGCTGCAGCTTCAGAAGGTAAATCACTAGAGGAAGTAGCTGCTATTGCAGAGAGGTTTGCAAATAATATGGCTACTCTTGCTGTGGCTGTTAAAGGTGCCACTCACCCTGGGACAGGAAATATGCTTGCTGATTTAGGCGAAGATGAGATGGAAATTGGAATGGGGCAGCATGGAGAAGGTGGCGGCGGAAGACAGACCATGAAAACTGCAGATGAAACTGCTATAATAATGGTGGATGCTCTTTTAAAGGATTTATCTATTAAAGAGGATGAGAAGATCATGCTCATCTTAAATGGCACTGGAGCTACAACTCTCATGGAATTGTTTATAATATATAGAAAATGCGCTGAATATTTAAAGGAAAAAAACATAGAGATTGTTGCAAAATATGTAGGTGAGCTTTTGACAGTCCAAGAACAAGCTGGATTCCAGATGTTTATGGCGAAAATGGATGATGAATTGTTGCATTATTGGAATGCCCCTTGCAACACTCCATATTTTAAAAAATAAATAAGAGGTAATTTTATGGCTGAAAAGGATGAAAATTTAAATGTAAAGAATTATTCCCTTGATATTCCCCATACAGGGAGCTTTCATGTGAAGGGAATGGACCATGTGGATTGGGGAATGAAGGATAGGCTTAGCAGGATTTTTAACCCTAAGACTAAGCGCACGGTTATGTTAGCATTTGACCATGGATACATAATGGGACCTACATCTGGGCTTGAAAGGATGGATATCATAATTCCAAAGCTTGCTCCTTTTGTAGATGTCTTTATGGCAACTAGAGGTGCAATACGCACATGTGTACCTCCAAATTTCAATAAAGCTGTTGCGCTTAGGTGCTCAGCTGGTAGCAGTGTTCTTGATGAGGATATGAGTCATGAGATAATAGGGGTGGATGTTGAAGATGCAATAAGGATAAATGCATCTTGTATGGCTATCCAAACTTTTATAGGGACTAAAGGTGAAAAGAGCAGCATTGAAAATCTATGCAGGACTGTAGATATGGGAAATCGCTATGGAATACCTACTTTAGGTGTGGTTGCTGTTGGGAAAGATATGGAGCGAACCACAAAATTCTTTCTTCTTGCAACTCGTATGCTCTCTGAATTTGGAGCTCAGATAATTAAAAGTTATTATTGTGAAGATTTTAAAAATGTTGTAGCTGCATGTCCTGTTCCTATTGTGGTAGCAGGAGGAAAGAAGCTTCCTGAAAAAGATGCACTTCATTTGACTTATTGTGCTATAAGAGATGGTGCTGCTGGTGTTGATATGGGAAGAAATATCTTTCAGGCTGAAGACCCCTTAGCTATGGTCCTTGCTATCAATAAAATAGTTCATGAAAATTTAAATGATGATTTAGCTTATGAGTTCTATTTAGATGTTAAGGGTAAATAAATTTAAAAGGAGGTTTTAGTATGGCTGCAGAATATATGCACATTGGAATTCCTATTACCAACAAGAAAAAAGGGATGACTTATTCTGAAGATATGAAAATATGGATGTCAAATCCTGATGATTATGATTATAAAATAGAATATTTAAAATTTGAAGAGGGAACCCCTTTTCCTGAGATAATGCATAAAAATCCTCATATTGCATTTAAAGTAGATGATGCAGAACCTTACTTAAAGGATGCAGATCAGGTTATCTTTGGACCTTTAGATATTGGAAATGGAG
>JAVBPQ010000093.1:0-30267 GCA_031549525.1 Clostridiaceae bacterium
AATGATAATTGGTTCAATTAATCCCACACTTTGAATGGAGGCGATTAATTTTACAAGCTCATCTTTTTGAGATAGGGGACATGGATACCAGTTTTGAGGAGCATACTCAAGGCTAGAAATATCAACATATTGAAGATTTTCATGTATATTAACACCGCAAGAAAAATTATCAGATCTCATAGCTTCAGTCTTCTTTAAAGATGCGATAACCTCTTTTCTCTCTTCTTCAGTTATATCACCCTTATCGTCAACACCTAAATCGATTATCTTTGTCCTTAAAGGATCATTTTTTGCTCTTTGTTTAGGAGAGAAATCCTCCCCAATGATTATTTCTATATCAAGTCCTAAATCGTTTAAAGTATTTGTCATAAACATTACTCCTTATATTATTCTTAATTCTATATGTATATGAAGCAAAATACCAAAAAAGACTTGCAAAAATTAAAAGCTGTTATAATTCATATTTATATAGAGAAAATTCCATGTCATTCATCATTATCTCCTTTACAAGCTCAAACCCTTCCCTTTCATAAATTTCTCTAAGCTTTACCCTATCTTTAAGTGTATCTAACCTCAAAGTCTTTATTCCAAGAGATTTTGTTCTCTCTTTTGCAAAGTCTATCATTTTTAAAGAAATCCCTTTTCCTGCTGCACTTCTTTTTACCGCAAGTTTGTGCAATATTAAGGATTCCCCTTTTGGAATAAGAGGCCAATAGACCTTGTCATATTCCTGAAGTGCCATAACTGCTACAGCCTCATCATTTAAGTATCCTAAATAAAATTCATCATATCTATATAATTTGCTAAGCATATCCCAATCCAATTCTTCATCTCTCCAAATAGCCATACCGCTATCCTTACACCAATTGGCAGCTTCTTTTAACATATCGCAAATGCTTTTTATATCGCTTTCTAAAGCCTGTTTTATTACAAATTTATCCATAAATTTCCACTCCAAATTTAATAAATATAATAATGATCAATTTAATAAAGGTTTTACGCTTTTGGTTTCTTTAATTCAAATATAATGTTATAATTATACCATATTAATTTCTACCAGAGATTAAAATATATATGAAAGTAGTGAAGTTAATGTATTCAAATGAAATCGTTTTACATTGGGTAGCAGAAATGGCTAACCTCACTGAGCCCTCAAAAATAGTTTGGTTAAATGGTTCAGAAGATGAAAAACAAAAATTAATAGAGGAAGCCATAAAAACTGGGGAAATTTTAGAATTAAATCAAGAAAAGCTCCCAGGCTGTTATTACCATAGATCCTGTGAAAACGATGTTGCCAGGATGGAAAACCTGACATTTATATGTACTGACAGAAAAGAGGATGCAGGGCCTACAAACAATTGGATGGCATCTAAGGATGCCTATGAAAAGCTGTCAGCACTCTTTAAAGGCTCTATGAAAAATAGAACTATGTATGTAGTACCTTATTTAATGGGTCCTAAAGACTCACCTTTTACAAAAATCGGGATAGAATTGACAGATAGCATATATGTAGCCTTAAGCATGAGAATAATGACAAGAATGGGCGATATAGCAATGGAAAGGCTTGGAGAATCAGGAGATTTTATTCGAGGACTACATTCAAAATTAGATTTAGATCCAGAAAAAAGATTTATTTGTCATTTTCCTAAGGATAATACCATATGGAGCATAGGCTCTAACTATGGCGGTAATGTTTTACTTGGTAAGAAATGTTTTTCTCTTAGAATTGCAAGCTTTCTTGGAAAACAAGAAGGTTGGCTTGCAGAACATATGCTCATATTAGGTATAGAATTTCCTGACGGAAAAGTTCAATATATTGCAGCAGCTTTCCCAAGCTCCTGCGGAAAGACCAATTTAGCAATGCTTAATTTGCCTGAAATATTTAAAAAACAAGGATATAAAGTATGGACTGTTGGTGATGATATTGCATGGCTGAGGGTTGGAAATGATGGAAGGCTCTGGGCAATAAACCCCGAAAATGGCTTTTTTGGTGTTGTGCCTGGAACAAATATGAAATCAAACCCTAATGCTTTTTTAATGATACAAAAAAATACAATATTTACAAATGTAGCTTTGAAAAATGATTTAACAGTATGGTGGGAAAAAATGGGTGTAGATCCACCTGATGAAGCTCTTGACTGGAGAGGAAAAATTTGGACTAAGTATTCCACCGAAAAAGCAGCGCATCCTAACTCAAGATTTGCAACCCCAGCAAATCAATGTCCAATTATATCAAAGGAATGGGAAAGCCCAATGGGTGTACCTATCAGTGCTATTTTATTTGGTGGAAGACGTGCTAAAATTGCTCCAATCGTATATGAATCTCTTGATTGGAACCATGGTGTATTCGTAGGTGCTACAATGGCTTCAGAAACCACAGCTGCTTCAACAGGTGCTGTTGGGGTTGTAAGGCGTGATCCTATGGCTATGCTTCCTTTTTGTGGATATAATATGGCAGATTACTTTGCTCATTGGGTAGATATGGGTAAAAAGATATCAAATCCTCCTAAAATATTCAATATAAATTGGTTTAGAACTGATGAAAATGAAAACTTCATCTGGCCAGGATTTGGTGAAAATTTTAGGATTATTAAATGGATTTTAGACAGATGCAATGAAAAAGTAAGTGCTGTAAAAACTCCTATAGGTTATACACCAATAACAGAAGATATTGAACTTATGGGGTTATCAATAAATGAGGAAAATGGTGCTATTATATCAGACGAATCTTCACATATAACTCACAACCTAAAAGAAAAATTCAATAAATTAACCTATATTGATGAAACCTCATGGAAAGAAGAAGTAAAAGGTCAAGATGAATTTTTCAAAAAATTTGATAATCTCCCTTATGAAATTCAATATCAACAGCGTGAATTAAAAAAACGCTTAAAATTAATACAGCTTTCAAGGGTTTAATCAAAATTAAGCTATTGGATATACTCCAATAGCTTTTTTTATCGACTTAGTATTAATTTTAGACAAGCATCAAGCGGTGTTTCTCCTTTTTCACAATTAAAATCAGGTATGGTTCCAAACTCTTCATTATTTGATCCGTCAGGATTGATTCCATATTCCATAGAATATCTTATCAACATACCACTATTTGGAAGCATTAAATACTCAGGATCTACGCCTATTCCATCCCCTCCTGTAACTGTTCCAACTAAGGTTGAAAAACCTGTTGCTTTGCAAAAATTAGCATATTTATCTGCAGAAGAATAAGTTTTATCATTTATCAAAGACCATATTTTGCCTTTAAATATATTTTCATTGTTGTTTGGAAAAACATTTAATGACATATGATAAAAATTTTTAAGATTTTTTATATCTTCCTTATTTAAATTCGGAAAATAAGGAAGATGTTCTATCTTCTTTGATATCAGAGTTATATCTGCATCATTTAAATAAGGTTTATTATTTTTACTTTCATTAAACAATATATAGTACTCACTTAACATAGGTCTTGCAATATTTGGAGACACAATATAATACATCCAGCAATAATCAGATCCTCCTCCATTATCTGTTACATCTATTATTAAATTCTTATAATCCTTTATCTTATTATAAAATTCAAGTATCTTCCTTCCATCTTGCTCCATAGAGATATAATCAAATGCTGCAATTTTTATATAAGCTATCTTATCTTGAGCAATTATCTTTGTAACTATGTTTTCTGTTTCATCTTCATACCTTGATTCCTTATTTTCAAGGTTTATTATTTCTTTTTCTATAATTTTGTATTTATCATAAAAATATACTGCTTTTATATTATTAATAGCATTATACCAGGCCCGTCTTTTAGGATTATCCTTATATAAATATCTTGCATTTTCGTAATTATCATAATCTACACTTTCTAAATGACCTATCATATAAAAATTATCCAAACATTCATTTATAAGATAAACAAACTCTCCATCACCATTAGAATTTTTTATCTTTCTTTTGTAGTATCTATAAATTCCATCCACATCTATTCCTAACCTTTTTGCTACACCAAAAAAAGGGTAACTTTCTCTCAATGTCTTCCACATATACTCGTAATCTTCTACTTTTTGCCTTTTGGTAATGCGGCCTAAAAAATCCTTATTCTTTTCATAGACTTCTTTTTTTAAATCTTCATTCCTAATCCAGATCAAATTACCCATAACATCTATCTGTCCATAGCATCCAATTAAAAAAAACATACTAACAACAAGGATTAAAAATTTTTTAAGCATAAATATATCCTTTCAAAAACTTAAGATTAGCTATATTTTAGTTTTATAAATATTCTCTTCTCATATATATAGTTTATCATTATCGTAAATTTTAATATTGTAAAAAATCATAAATCAATATTGATAATACCTGATAATTATATACATGTAAATTTTAATAAAAATAGTTAATATTTATAAGTAAAAATAGTTAATATTTATAAATAAAAATAATAAAATATTCATAAAATAAGTTTAATTTCTTGATATTATAATAAATATTTATTATACTATTGTACTAATACTTATTTTTATGCAGGAGTGATATTTTTGAAAAAAGATTTTTCTTTAAGCAACAACAATGCCATGATAAACTTTACAGTAAAGTATTGCCAAACTGTTGAGGAAATGCTAAGAAGCAATGGTTTTAAAATCGTCTTTAAGGCTTTTCTAGAAACCATAAAGACAAAACACAGCAAATTATACAGATATATAATTGACAAGAGTTTATTGACTTATGAGGAAGATATAACAGAATTTTTTATAATCCTCTTTAAAGCTATGAACTCAATGTCTATTGAAGAAATCATTGAACAGTGCCCTAATTATGCTGATATTGTAAAAAGCAAAGATTATTTTTTAAACATTATAGAAGAGTTATATAATTTTTGGAGAAGAATTGAAAGATATACCATAGTGAACATTGCAAAAGCTGAAGATGGATTTGAAAAGAGCAATTTTATAAATGCAAATACCAATTTTACAAATTTAATTTTAAATTTCTATAGAAAACTTCAGCTTAAAATCAATGATGAACTTCTCCTAGTATTCAGACAACTCCCTTGTGGCAGCAACGCTGGCTTGGTGCTTTCAGAAGTTGAATGGAATAAACCTAAAACATATGAAAAACTCTCAAAAATACCTTTTATTAGTTCTATAATGTTAAACCTTCCCTTTACAACTTATCCAAAACAAAATACAAGAGATGGATATTTTACAGAAATATTTGAAAACCCCATTACAAACTGTCGCATAGATCCAAATCATTGGTTCTGCTTCCCTGCTATGGTTGGTCCTTTAGTTGCATATATATACTTTCATAGGGATTTTATGTCACATGGCATTTCACTTTGTAATTTATTTCAGCTTGCCCAACTTAAACAAAGAAAATACTCAAAACCTGATATTATATATGTATTTGGAGCAAGAGATGATAATTTAGATGTAAAGACATGGTTTTACAACGATAAGGAAAACAATTTAATGTTAGGCTATGTAAACCATAATTATAAAATAGATTACTTTGGTTACATGAAAAAGATGACTTTAACACTGCATAATCTTATAATGATTGAAAAAGGTTACTTACCTGTTCATGGTGCTATGGTGAAAATAACCATGAAAAGCGGAAAATGCTTTAATATAGTGATCATAGGAGACAGCGGTACTGGAAAATCTGAAAGCTTAGAAGCCTTTAGAGCCCATAGTGAAGAGTATATAGATGATATGCAGGTTATATTTGATGATATGGGAACACTTGCCTTAGATGAAAATAACAATATAAAGGCATATGGAACAGAAATTGGAGCTTTCATAAGGCTTGATGATTTAGGTCCTGGATATGCCTTTAAAGAAATAGACAGGAGTATATTTATGAATCCTGATAAGATAAATGCAAGGCTTATAATGCCAGTATCTTCATATAACGATATTATAGCAGGATATCCTGTAGATATGATCCTATATGCCAATAACTATGAACCTGTAGTTAATGATGAAGCTATAATAGAAAAATTTAATTCTAAAGACGATGCTATAAAGATATTTAGATTAGGTGCTAGGATGGCAAAAGGAACAACTACAGAAAAAGGCATAGTTACTTCTTATTTTGCAAACCCCTTTGGACCATTGCAAAGAGAAAAGGAATGCGATATATTGCTAAATAAATATTTTGGAGAATTTTTTAATAAAAATATCTTCGTAGGTCAGGTAAGAACACAATTAGGTATAACTAACATGGAAAGAATAGGACCTTCAAAAGCTGCAAGAAAACTTTTAGAAATGATAGTGTAAATAATATTAAATAAGCTGTTGCAAAACTGATGAAAATCAGCAAGCAACAGCTTGTTTAAAATACTCATTAAAAATTATTAAAATAAAGACAAATTAAATATTTAAATTTGATGATTTACCCCAAGCTTTTGTATTTTTTATACCAAGCTTTTCAGGATCAAATACAGGATCTAAGCCCCTATTCTTTTGATCTTCATAATCTTTTAGAGCAAGAAAGGCAGGTTTTTGTATTATCCATATAGCTACAATATTCATCCATGCCATAACACCAACACCTATATCTCCCATATCCCAGGCTAAAGTTGCAGTTCTTAAAGAGCTAAATACTACCATTATTAACATACTAACTCTTACAGCCTGTATAGCAATTTTTCTTGATTTTTCAGTATTTAATATATAAGCTATGCTTGTTTCAGCATAATAATAATATGCCATTATTGTAGTAAATGCAAAGAAAAATAATGCGATAGCAACAAATTTAGAGCCATATCCTGCAGTCATTGTATCTACAGCAGCTTGTGTAAATGAAGGACCTGTTTCAACTCCTGGCATATACTCTACAATAAATCCTCCTGCACTATCTACTACATTATAACATTTTGTAATTAAAATCATAAATCCAGTAGCAGAACATACAAATAATGTATCGATATATACTGAAAACGCTTGCACTAAACCTTGTTTTGCAGGATGGCTTACTTCTGCAGCACCAGATGCCATAGCTCCAGTACCTTGTCCAGCTTCGTTTGAATATATACCTCTCTTAACACCCCAAGATATTGCAGAACCGATGATACCTCCAAAAGCTGCATTTGCTCCAAATGCACTAGAAAAAACTTCTGCTATAACTCCAGGCAATTGACCAATATTTACAGCTATTATAACTAATGCTATCAATATATAACCTGTAGCCATAATAGGAACTACTATTTGTGCAAAATTACCAATTCTCTTTGTTCCGCCAAATATTATAATACCTAATATGGCAGCAATTATTAAACCTGTGATAAGTGGAGGAATATTAAAAGCATTTTTAAATCCAGTAACAATACTATTTGATTGAACCCCTGGCAATAAAACACCACATGAAATAGCAGTAATAACAGCAAATACTAACCCAAGAGCAGCTCCTAAAGAAGGACTTTTTATCATATGCCCTATAGCATATTTGATATAATAAGAAGGACCTCCTCTATATTCACCATCTCTTTCTTCTTTATATATTTGTGACAAAGTAGATTCAACAAAAGCAGAGCTTGCACCTAAAAATGCAATTGCCCACATCCAGAATAGCGCTCCAGGACCTCCATAGAATATTGCAGTAGCAACACCAGCTATATTACCGGTCCCTACACGACTAGAAATAGCTATTGAAAAAGCTTGAAATGAAGAAACTCCTTTTTCAGACGATTTGCCATCAAATAATAGTTTAGCCATATCTTTGATGCGACGCACCTGAAGAAACCTTGTCCTAATACTAAAAAAAATACCAGTAAGAAGACATAAATAGACAAGCCAATTGCTCCACACAAGAGAACTGATAGTACTTATTATTTTTTCCAAAATATAATTCCTCCTTTAAAATATACTCAATAAAATTATATAAGAAATGTAATAAGTGTACAATAGCATAAGCTTTATTCGATTTTTTTTTAGTTTAGCTTATTTTTTTTGTATTTATTTTATAAATATTAAATGTAATATTATACCTCTAAAATGAACAAAACCAATAATTATTTTATTTATTTTTTGAAGGGTTTTTAAAATATCTTACGTCTATTATAACAAATGCATTTATATGATTTATGATTAGGAGGGTGTGTATTATAGATGAAATTATTTTAATTGAAAATATCAAAAATGGAAATGAAAAAGCTTTTGAAACTTTAATAAATAATTATAAGAACTACATATACACAATCTGTTATGGAATTATAAAAAATCATGAAGAAGCTCTTGATATATCTCAGGAAGTATTTATAAAAGTTTATTTTTCTATTTTATCATACAAAAATCAAGGCTTTAAATCTTGGATTTCAAAAATAGCTATAAATACTTCAATTGATTACCATAGAAAGTTAAAAAATATACAAAAACTTATACCTATAGATGGGGATAATGAAGATTTATTTTCATCCTATGATGATATAGAAGAGAATGTCATAAATAATTTTGATTTAGATAAATTGTCTAAACTATATAAATCACTCCCTGAAAAATATTATAAGATCTTAAAAAAATATTATTTTGAAAATAAATCATATTCATGCATATCATTGGAAGAAAATATTAGCATAAAAACAGTCGAAACAAGGCTCTATAGAGCAAGAAAAATGCTAAAAGAAAGGTGGGAAGATCGATGAAATGCTATAATAAAAAAGAATGGGAAAATTTTTTTAATGGAAACATTTCATCTAAAATTAATGATGAAATGATAAATCATATGTCTCTTTGCGAAGATTGTTCTAATTTATATTTAAACTTTATAGAAGATAATCTTTTAAATACTGATGATGATTTTTCAGATAAAGTTGCATCAAACATAAGAGATATAGAAAAAAGAGAACAAGTTAAAAAAGTTTCAAGGTATATAGTTGCAGCAAGCATAACTCTGCTTCTCTATTCTGTAGGCGTTTTTGATAATATGATGTTTGTTCCAAACAAGATGTCAAATGGTCTATCCATTTTAAATTCATCTATATCAAAATTAAATCTTAAGATAGATTTAAATTTAAATAATATTTGGAGGAATAACTATGAGAAAGAATAAATTTTTCACCTTCGTTTTTTCACTTATACCTGGAGTTGGACACCTATACCTTGGACTTTTTAATCAAGGTGTAGAGCTTATGCTTCTGTTTGCTTCAGCAATTGCAATCGAAACAATGTTACAGATTGAAGTTATTATATTTGTCATTCCTATAATCTGGTTTTATGCAATGTTTGATGCTCTAAATAAATGTTCAAAAGATTATGTACAAGATACACACCTTGAAATTTTAAACTTCATAGATGTAAAAAATCCATTTTCAAAATCAGGTACAAGATATATTGGAATTAGCTTAATAGTATTGGGGATTTTATGTATAATAAATACAATCCTTCCTTCAATTTTGCAAAGGCTATTTAGAAATTTAGATGTATATTTTATAATGAGAAATTTTAGAACAGCACTTCTTGCTATATTTTTAATATTAGCAGGTGTTAAAATATTAAAAGGATCAAAATTCCATAAAAAAGAAGATGAATTTTATGAATAGAAGATCTGTAGGTACCATTTCAATGGCTTTTCTATTTATAATAAGCGGAATATTTATTTTAATCTACACATTTATAAGTAGAGAATATTTAAAATACTTTTTTATGATTGCCCCAGTATCTCTCATAATGTTAGGATGTGAAGTACTATATAACTCCTATCTATTAGACAATAAAGAAACTATGAAAATAAATGCGCTATCCGTTTTAATAACTTTTATCTATGTCATATTTTCTCTATTATTTTATGAAGGATTGATAAACATATTTATTTAAAAAGTAAATTCTTGATTTAAGGAGATGTTTATGAACTTTATTATATGCCCAGACTCTTTTAAAGAAAGTTTAAGTGCAAGTGAAGCTGCATTTTATATTGAGAGTGGCCTTAAAAGATCATTTCCTAATGATACTTATGATATTATACCCATGTCTGATGGCGGGGAAGGATTTTGTGAAGTTATGGTTAATTCTCTTAAGGGAAATTTTGAATATGTAAAAGTTCTAGGTCCTCTTTGTGAAGAGGTAGTTGCAAAATATGCTTATATACCAGATGAAAATAAGGCAATTATTGAAATTGCTGAAGCCTGTGGCTTAAATCTAATTCCTAAATCTAAAAGAAACCCTATGATAACAACTACTTATGGAGTTGGACAGTTAATACTCCATTGCCTTAATAAAGGTATAACAAATATTTTAATAGGATTAGGCGGTTCTTCTACAAATGATTGTGGTATAGGAATGCTCATGGCATTAGGTGCAAAACCTCTAAATAGTGAGGGTCTAGAGGTCAAGCTTTGTGAAAACATCCTCTCTCATGTTGCAGATATAGATATTTCAAGTTTTGATAAAAGATTAAAAGAAATTTCTATAGAAGTAGCTTGTGATGTAAATAACCCTCTGCTTGGAATAAATGGTGCTACATATACTTTTGCTCCCCAAAAAGGTGCAGATGAAAATATGTTAATAAAATTAGAGGAGTCTATGACTAGTTATAGTAAAATTCTAGAAAAAACTTTTAAAAAAGATATATCATATACTCCTAAAGCTGGCGCTGCAGGCGGTCTTGGAGCTGCATTTCTTAGCTTAGGATATGATCTTATAAGCGGCATAGATCTTGTTTTAAAACACAGTCATTTTGAAAAAAGAATAGAAAGTGCAGATTTTATATTCACAGGAGAAGGAAGCATAGACTCACAATCTAAATATGGCAAAGTCATATCCAAAATTGCTGCTGTTTCAAAAAAATATGATATACCAGTTATAGCTTTTTGTGGAAAAAGCTCAGAGGATTTAGAAGACCTATATGATATTGGAATAACATCTATATTTTCTATAACAGATTCACCAAAGACCTTGGATGAAGCATTAAAAGATGGAAAAATGAGCCTTGAAAAAGCTTCCTTCAATGTTGGTAGACTTATAAAATCTATTTATTTTTAAAAATTACAAGGAGTATACAAAAAAGTTTTATAGATTCTAATAACTTTTTTGCATACTCTTAAAATTCAATATATATATTCTAATAAGTTTTTATTTGGAGAAGGTATAACTGTAGATGCAACTAAATCTCCATATTGTTTTAACCCTTCCTCACATGATTTAACAGCAGATTTTACAGAAGCAACATCCCCTGTGATAACTGTAAATCCCTTACCTCCAAGTCCTCTTGCAATTCTAATCTCTATAAGTTCAACTTTAGAGCTTTTTACAGCGATATCACCAGCAATTACTGATGAGATTGCTGACATTGTTTCCACTATTCCAAGAGCTTCTAGCTTAGAGATAGAAGATGTACCAGTTATAGCAGGAAAAACCTTTTCTGAAATATTTGGAATTACATAAGAAGATATTAGGAAATATTCAGATATTGCCTTTGCTGCCTCAACAGAATACTTTACAGCTCCAACTTCACCACTGATAATGGATATATACTTTCCAGGACAAATTGGAGAGGAAAATACAAGCTCTATATTTGCAGCTTTTAGCATAGCATCTGCAGCTTCAATACCTTTTGCAATACTTTTAAATTCAACTAGTCCTATAGCTCTTCCCATTAACATTCCCCTCCAGTCTTTTTAATTGTAATGGAATTTATATTTATATCGCTGACAATTCCATCAATGCTTGAATGTATATTTGAACCCATCTTACCTTCTGGTATTCTAGCAATCAACTGTCCTTTTGAAACCATATCATTTACATTTACAATTACTTCAGATGCTACACCAATATGCTGTCTTAATAAAATTTTAACCTCTTTAAATATATTTTCATCTATATCTGTAAGAGGAGCATCTTTATTGTATTTTGTAAGATCTAAACGGGATATGAGTTTTTTAACTGGGTATTTCTTGTACTCTCTAAAAGAACTCACACTTTCTGGTTTTTTATTGTTTGGATTTTTAATACCATTTTGTGATAATGTTGTTTTTAAATATGTGTTTAGCTTCCATGGCTGAAGACCCATTATACAACCAATTTCACAAAGCCCACATTCACAGCATAAAAATGCTTCTGTAGCTGATGCATCATTTTCACAAGTCGAATTATAACTTGCAAGTCTCATCAACTTATCTGGATGAAGGTTATGTCCTAATAAGTTTCTAGGGCAAACTTCAGTACATAAAGAACAATGACAACAAGCAGTTTTACCTTCTTTTAACATAACCCTCATGTTTTTATTCTTTGAAATAATAATTGGATGGTCGTTTGGAAGGATGATATAACCCTTTGTACTTTTCTTAACATAAGTTATATCAGGATTTGCGATCTTACCCATCATAGGACCACCATCTATAACAGAGTATTCCTTAAGGGGAGTTCCATTAGCTAAATTTAACGCATCATAAAAACTTATTCCAACTGGAACTTTGACTGTAATGGGGTTTCTAACCTCACCAGTAATGGTCAAATAAGTTTCTGTTACATTTTCATTTTTAAGGGCTTTATTTATGTTTAAAAGCGTTTCTGCATTTAACACAACAGCACCTACATTTAATGGAATTCCACCTTCAGGCACAATCTTCTTTAAAACCTCATAAACTGTAACTTGTTCATCACCTGCAGGATAAAAATCATCAAGAAAACAAAGTTCTATATTTTCATACTTTTTCACTTCATTTTCCAAAGCTTCTATAGCATCATGGTATTTTTTCTTTAATGCTAAAAACCCTTTCTTTGCTGAGACGCTCATAAGCACATAACAAAATGCTTCAACTATCTCTTTTGCATATACCTTCATAAGCTGTTGATCCACTCTTAATAAAGGTTCACATTCAGCACCATTCATGATCAAATACTCAGCTTTAGAGCTTAATTTTACATAAGTAGGAAATCCTGCTCCACCTGCACCAATTATACCTGCATTCTTAACTAAATCCACTAAATTATCCATGATAAAACCACTCATTTCTATTTAATAAAGAATCCATCGCTTAAAACACATCTCCTTCTTCTTGCAAAAGTTCTTGCAGAAGTAAGACCTTCCCCTGTTGGACCTGCAATTGTAAAAGTACAATATCCCTCTCCTCCAAAACCAATTCCTGCATATGATGGAGCATTTTTAACAAAAATAGTTGTCTGTATCCTTCTTGCCATATTGGTTAAGTTATCTATATTCTTTGAATGCATCATTGCAGTATGTCTATTTCCTTTTTCACAAATGACAGCCATATCAATTGCTTCATTTATATTTTTAGCTCTTACTATTGCAAGCACTGGCATCATTAACTCTTCCATGACAAATATGTGATCAAGCTTTGTTTCGCATATTATACATCTTGTTTTAGCAGGATAAGAAATACCAAGCTTATCTAAAATATATTCTGCACTCTTACCAATAAAATCTTTATTTGGATGTCCGTCTTCAATAATTAGCTCCTCTAATTTATCGATCATATCTTTCTTTAATTCAAAAGCACCATATCTTTTCATTGAGCTTATGAGATGATCACAAACCTCATCTAAAACAATGACCTCTTTTTCACCTGTACATGGAAGGTTATTATCAAAAGTACAGCCATCTATAATATCTTTTCCAGCCTTTTCTATATCTGCTGTTTCATCAACTACACAAGGTGGATTTCCTGCTCCTGCTCCAATTGCCTTTTTTCCAGAAGAAAGAGCAATCTTAACAACTCCAGGACCCCCAGTGACACAGAGTATATTGATCTTTGGGTGCTTCATTAAAATATTCACATTTTCAACGCTTGGATTTTGAACAGTTGTCAGTAAATTTTTAGGACCTCCGCATTTTTCTATAGCCATATTCAAAATTTTAATTGTTTTAATTGAAGTATTTTTTGCCCTTGGATGTGGTGAAAAGACTACAGAATTTCCAGCTGCAATCATTCCAATAGAATTACAAAGTATGGTTTCTGATGGATTTGTAGTTGGTGTTATAGAACCAATAACTCCAAAAGGCGAAAGCTCTAAAAGAGTAAGCCCATGATCTCCAGTATATGCTTCAGCTCTTAAATCCTCCGTACCTGGAGTCTTATCTACAACCAATCTATTTTTTAACCTTTTATGCTCATAGTTTCCCATCTCGGTTTCTTCAACAGCCATTTTTGATAATAAGTCTATATTTTTAGTAAACTCTTCTTTCATAGACTTTATGATCTTTTCTCTAAAATCAAAAGTAAATTTAACAAGCTCCTTTTGTGCAATATAGGCTTTTTCTATCGCCATATCCATTGTGCTAAAAACACCATATTCAGAATGTAACTCCTCATCCTCACCTGATAGGGATACATTGCTTTTAATTTTATCTATAATTAAATTCACAACTTTTTCATAATCTTGTGATTTTAACTCCATATGATCCTCCTTATTTAGTAAAAATTAAGAGTATGGAGATTGTTCAATACATCTTTTATCTTAATCTTAAAAGTTAATTTTAATTTTTATATCTATATCATTATTACTTTAACGCATATTGAGCAACATCCATATCCTCTTCTACAGAACCACCACTTACTCCAATACCTCCAACGATTTTACCATCTTCGTATATTGGATATCCCCCTCCAAAAGTTATCATCTTATTGTCAGTATGTTGAATTCCATAAAGTGGCGCTCCAGGTTTACTAACTTTTGCAAGCTCATCTGTGGGCATCTTAACTGCTACAGCACTATATGCCTTGTTTTTAGATATATCAATACTAACTAAAAGTGAATCATCCATCCTATGAAGCAATACTATATTTCCAGAATTATCAACAACAGAAATTACCATTGGAACTTTGATCTCCAATGCCCTCTCTTCAGCTTTTTTGCATATTTCTTTTGCTAAACTTAAATTCATCATATTATTATTCTCCTTTTTTAATATATTTATTATATTTTTTGTTATTTTATCAACCAAATATGTGTAACTTTCCATTCTAGCCATTATATACAAAGTGTCTGATAATCTGTTTACAAATTTTATTAAAATCTCATTTACATTAGAAGATTTAGAGAGAGTGACAATATTTCTCTCTGCTCTTCTTACAATAGTTCTTGCAACATGGAGCAAAGAGGATAAATAAGTACTCCCTGGAATGATAAATTCATGTTGAGGTCCTAAAATTTTTTGATAATTATCGATTATATTCTCTAAATATTTGACGTCATCTTCATTTATTCTATTATTTAAATACTTTAATCCCTTTTCATCACTAGCTAACTCACCATTTAATTGAAATATTCTCGTTTGAATATGCCTTAAAATTTCTTTCATCTCTATATTTTCCATAAGTGAATAACAAACGCCTATTTGAGAATTTGCTTCATCCATGGTTCCATAGCATTCTACCCTAAGACTATCTTTATCTACCCTAGTTCCACCTAATAATGAAGTCTGACCCTTATCGCCGCCTTTAGTGTATATACTCATGAAGCACCTCCTAGGAATTAATTTCAATTGTGTCAATGATTCCAACAATTGTCCTATCAACTGGAGAGTTTTCGGAAAAAATATTTCTAGCAGAACTTCCAGAGGTAACAAGAACAGTCTCTCCAAATCCTGCTCCCACAGAATCAACTGCAACTTCTATATCATCTTTTAGCATCTGATTTTGATCTAGATATTTGATTATGAGAAGCTTTTTTCCCACAAGTCCTTCATTTTTTGTAGTGCTCACAACAGTTCCAACGACTCTTGCTATATACATCTTATTTCAACTCCTAACTCTTTAGCAGTATCTTTTGCAAGGAGAGTGATCTTTGTATTCTTAGAAACCAAAATTGTATCTTTACCATTTTGTTTAAAATCCATTACCTGACTTCTAGTTAGAACATTGGTATTTATAATATTTGAAGAATTGTCACTTGAATTTGATATAGTTTCATTTACTACTTTGTTTAAATCATCTATAGAGACATTAGATAATAACTGTCCACTATTATTAACAACCTCTTCCTTATAGGAGACAACATTATATGGGACAACACTTTGGTTAATAGTTACAAATTCAATGCCAAAGGTTTTTAATATATCAATATTTTTAGAAATCATATTCCTATAATTCACATTGACATTTAAAGAAATATTATTAGCTTCACATCCCTCTTCAAGCACAGTTATAGGTATGTTTTTCAAAATGGCATTTGCACAAATATCAGAAACATTAGAATCTCTCATTCCAAGAGAAATTTTAGTGAGTGAATTGAGACTAAGGGCAGGTATGATGATGGTGTCTACATCTTTTAATAAGATGTTTATATTATCTATTTCACTATTTAAAAATATTTTATCAACCTCTAATATATTTTTAATAATGTTAGGATCAAAGGATTTTTCAAAAGAGTTTGATAAAAAAATCTTTAAGGAATAATCTTTCTTTAAATTCTTTACATATTCATATATCTTATTTGAATAAACTTCTGTTCCTGTAAACATAACTAAAGCAAGCTTATTTTTTATATTTAGTCTTTTAACAATCTCTTCAACTAAAAAAGAAATTAATTCATAATTGTTCATAAAATCACCTTAAAGCTTAATTTTAGAACTCATAGCAATACCAAGGGGTGTAACATAAATAGGATTTTTAGGTTTAATTATATTCTTCATTAATTCTTTTTCAAATGTTCTTTCAAATTGCAGAAAATCTGAAGCTCCTCCAACAACATAAACAGTATCGATATTGTGATTTTTAATATGTCTACTTACTATAGATGCCATTTTTTCAACCACTGGTTCTATAATTGGATAAATCTCTTTATGCCTTTTCCTATCTAGTTTAATTTTTTCAGCTTCATCAAAAGGAATCTTATAATGTCCAGCTAACACAAGGGACATATGAGTTCCTCCTGTTGGTTCATCAGCGACATAAATAACTTTCCCATCTTCTAATATGCTAATTCCAGTAGTGCCCCCTCCAACATCTACAACAGCACCATCAGTAATATTTAATACAAATGAAGCTGCAGTTGGTTCATCAACTATATCGATAACTTCAAAATCACAACCTTCACATACATTTTTTACAGCCCTTGCATCCTTTACATTCGTACCAGGAGGTATGGCACATGAGGTATATTTTAATTCACATTTTAATCTATCTTCAAGCTCTAGTTTTAATTTTCTCACAATTTGTATGGCTCCTAAGTAGTCAACTACAAGACCATCTTTTACTACAGAAGCTGCTTCTGTGGCTCCTACAATTGGTTTATCATCTTCATTTAAAACAGCTATTGCAATATTTGCCGTACCTAAATCTACTCCAACTTTTAATTTTCCATCATGTTCAACAATAGTATCCTTATTTACTACTAATGAAAAAGAATTAATGTATTCGTTAATTTTATCTAAATCCATAACATTCCCCCTATGATCTATGTCTTGAGCCTAAGATATTACTAAGCTATAGTAAAAAGTATAGTATACAAAAACACCACAATATACATATATTATTATTTTTTAATTTCTTAAACATCATATATTGTGGTGATTGAGCTATACTTTTACTACAGCCACTAAAAATATTCTATACTAAAAATTGCTTTTTTAAAGCTTTGGAAGTATTTTTTCTGTATCTGTATGAGGTCTTGGAATTACATGAACAGATACTATCTCTCCAACTTTTTGTGCTGCAGCAGCTCCTGCATCAGTAGCAGCCTTAACAGCTCCAACATCGCCTCTTACCATAACAGTAACAAGACCAGATCCTATTTTTTCATATCCAATTAAAGTTACATTTGCTGATTTAACCATAGCATCTGCAGCTTCTATAGCTCCAACTAATCCTTTTGTTTCTATCATTCCTAATGCTTCATTCATTTTTTATATCCTCCTCTTTATTTAACTTATTTGTATAATGTATACACAAATTTCTTGGTTCGCCTTTTTTTCTTGTACAAGCTGCATCTTTGCATAAATTGCAAGTCACAACTTCTTTATTTTCAGGTAAATTTAAATCAAGTTTTTCATGAAATTCAGAATCAATAGTTTCTTCTTCCTTCTCTTCCTTTTTAATTTCACTATCATCAGAAGAGCTTTTATTTTCAGCATTATCCAAAGGGGCAATCATCTTATTATAGACATCCTTTGAAATTCTAGGTATAACTAGGCTTGAATACACCTTATTCACCTTTTCACCTGCTGCCTTTCCAGCACTTATTGCTGCATTAACTGCTCCAACATCTCCAATAATCTTTACAGTAATAAGGCCAGAACCCTTTGTATTTTCATATTCTAAAACCTTAATATTTGAAGATTTAGCCATTGCATCTGCAACTTCTATAGCAGTCACAAGCCCCACAGTCTCAATGAGACCTATAGCCATTTCAGCCAAAAGCTCACCTCCTTACTAAATTGAAAACAAATTAAAAATTATCTTCAATTTCTTTAAACGGAATTCCCTTTACAAGTCTTGCAGCGTTTATACCAATTTTTCTCAAATTTTCAATTTCATCATCATATCTTATGGTAAAAAGCGGTTTATTTATATCTAGCTTCCTATAATGCAGCGATATTAAATCAGAGCCAACTCCAATTCCAACCTCAACTTTAGAAGCTAAAGAAGCATTATATGAAAGCTTTACATTTGAAATTTCATCTTGTGGTGATAACTCAAAAGGTATTCCTTCTTCCTCAAGACCAAAAACTATATGATTCATCCTTTTTGTATCCTTAATTCCATTGTGATAAAATATTTTAACACAAGGCTTTTCATAATTAACTTCCAATTCTATCACTCTTTTCATCGTAACTAAGGATCAATCCAGTAGCTACAGCATTTCTTGGTCCCTCTGTTCCTCTAATATTTGCTCTTCCTGCAACTACACCATATTTTGAAAGAGAATTAGTAACCATCTGTGGAATCTCGAAATCCATTGAAGATCCGCCAACTAAAACAACATAATCAATATCCCTTATATTGTTTGTTGGACACACTTTAGTAAGAGCTCGCAGTGCATTTACTACAAATACTTTTTCTTTTGCACTCCTTCTTATATTCCTTAACTTCTCTAAAGTTATATCTTTTGGAATAGGAATCATTTCACCTTCTTTTAGTATAACAACTCTTGCAAATACTCTTGGATCTAAAGGTTCATAAAAAAATTCTACACTGCCATCTTCATGCCTTATATGAAATAAGCTCTCCACTCTTGCAAGAGGATATCTTTTTATATCTTCTGCCATATCTAAATCATTAAGACCTAACTCGGTATTGATTGTCAGAGTAACCATGTTTCCTGCACCTGCTAAATGGATAGAATTCCTATTATTATTTTTATCCATAAAAGATGCATCAGTAGAACCAGCACCCATATCGATTATTGCAATTGGCTTATTTGATCCTGGGGTTGTAAGCGCACCTAACACTGCCATATCAGCTTCAATTCCGCCAATTTCTACAGGAATATTTAATTCGCTTTTTATTAAGTTAGCGATCTTTTCCATTTGAAGCCTATTGGCCTTAACCATTGAAGCAATTCCTACAGCATTTTCCATGGAAAATTCATTTGCAAGAGCTCCCACTACCCTTTGAGGAACAAAAGTATCAACTGCAAGCAAATCTTGAATTTTAATAGTATTTATCGGTTCTTCTGTAAGGTTTGCCATAGTTTGCCTAACCTTTTCAAACATCCCTCCAACATTCGTTCCCGATTCGCCTCTAATATCATTTATTGGATAACAAATTTCAAGAGAGCTCATTATTGCTTCTGCACCGCTATCTACATTTATGCTGCGTGAAATTCTATTACCTAAAATCTCAACCGAGCCTGCTGGTATTATTCTTTCTTGAACATCTCCTTTTGGAGTTTTTATTACCACTGCAGATCTATTACCAATTAAAGCTCTTGCAATTGGTATTATTAGTTTTGTTTCTTCAGGAGTTAATTTGAATACAGTTGCAATTCCATATGGATTTGTTAAAGTTTCAATTACTCCTCCAGCATGTGCAACTTCCACAGAAGCAAGCATTCCTACAGGAACTTTATCAATGAGCAATACTTCATCTACTATTGGTATTTTCGTATTTAATCTATTGGAGATCAGAACTCCATCATCCCTTTGAACTATAGCAGCAACTATTTTAATCTTATTTTCTGATGCTGCATTTATTATTTTAGCAGCACCATCAAAATCTACATAAGATGGCACTATTACAATATAAGATTCGTCACTTTTAGCTTTAAGTAGATCTTCAATCTTTATAGTTATACCAGTACCAAGCCCAATTCCTCCAGGAGTTTGAGGGTTATGCCCAATCATCGTAGATTCTGTAATAATTGTCTCTGTAATAGTCTCCATTGCTACATCTCCAATAACTGGAGCAGCTTCATTTATTCTGATTAAATCAACGTCAGAAAATGACATATTAATCTTTTCTAATGCACTTTTTAAGGAAGCAATGATGCCATGAAAATTTTGCTTTGTTCCTTTAATTCCAGTGGTCTTTGAGATAGAACTAGAAAGAAATTCTACACCATTATTTGAAAACCTTGCAAGTGCAGTTTCTGTGGTTGCATTGCCAATGTCTATACCAGCAACTATTTTCATATTTACCTCGTTTTGCTGAAGGTTTTTTTAGTCACCTTTCAACCTTTTTCTTTGTTCATATACTTCTGCAGCTTCTTTTACAAAATTACTATTGATTTTTGCGTTATATTTATTTAATAATTCATCAGCAATGTCTAATAATTCTTGTTTTGTTGATTTATATGGCCTTAATGCATTGTATATTTGAAGCACTCTTTCATCTGGAATAACAGTTAATTCTGCTGCTCTTCTTAAATTTGTTGCAAATGCCTTACGTCCAGCACTCTCAGCAATTTGAGCTTGCAATTCTAATGTTTCTTTTGTAATTCTTACATCTTTTGCTGTAACTTCACCATTCATAACTCCATCTAAAGTTAAATCATTAAGCGTTTTATTTGTAGGAGTTTTTACTAAATCAGGTCTTTTAGCTGCTAGAGGATAATCATTTACAGTTAAAGTTTCACATTTACATGCATTATCTTTTGGAGAATTATTGCTTTCTCCCATATTTTTCAATACTTCGCTTATTATTCTTTCTAAAGTAGCTCTATCTTCCATTATATCACACCTCCTAATTTAAAGAGTAATCTTTAATTCTTCAGTTTTCTTGTGCAAATCTACATACTCTGTCTCTTTAATATGTAAAAGTGCTGCAACAGCTTGATATTTAGGTCTAGCCATTTGATCATTTCTTGTTGGAACAGGTGTAGCCATTTCCCCTTTTGCATATTTTGCTGCATTTTTACCTATATTTCTATATGTTTCTAAATCAACAAGCGGTGCTTGAGGGAATAATTCTAGATTGCTAAGTAGGAACAAATCTTTTTGATGGATTATAATAGTACCTTTTGATTGTATTCCTATTCCAATACCAGAGCCGCTAAGGTTAGCTGCTTCTTTTCCAATAAAAGCTACATCAGAGGACCTGTGTACTCTTACAACTCTAGCTTTTAAACCTTCCTCTTCGATACCAGCTATTATTTCTTTTAATACCTTTTCATGAGGAATTCCAATTATAGTCTTTGTTTGATGTATCATAAATGCAGGAGACAATCCAATAACTACTTCATCTTTTCTAAGCCCTTGCTTTGCTTCACCCTCATTTCCAAAGGAAACATTTGAAACATTAGCAGGAGTAGATGAAGAATTTAAATTCATATTTTCTAAATTTAATCCCTTTAGAACTTCTTCTACTATCTTACGGATTTCATTTTCATTAATATTTGCCATTTAAAGCCACCTCCTAATCAAAATCCTCTGGACCTTTGGCATTTGGAATATTTTTAATTTCTTCCCATCTTTTATCAGAAATTCTATATCCAGTTCCTGGCCCAGTATAGTCATTTAGATCATTAACAGCACTGATTACATTAAAATCTTTATCAAATATTGCTGAAGTATGGAGATAATCTCCAGATACCCTTTGCTTTAATAGATTAAATACATTTTGAGCTACATCATTAAATCCTTTTTTATTTAAAGCTTTAACAATATCTATACCAGTAATGCCTCTTTTCATCATCTCTTCTATAGCTTTTAAATCTTCAACAACATTACGATCTGGCATATCTTGACTTCCATTAGCATAGGTAGCAGCTTCAACTTCTTCATCGAGTATTGGAGGAAGTCCTAATTCATCAAAAACTGCCTGTAATGCTCTTGCAGCTTTATTTCTGATCTTTATAGCTTCATCTTCTGATATTGGTCTAAGCCCTCCATCAACCTTTAAGTCTCTTTGTATTACAAGATAATCATCGTAATCATCTGTATCAAAATTTGAACCTGCAAACATATTATCATAGTTAGGAGTAGCACTATAGCCTGAGAAGATAAAGTCTGTACCTGGAACCATTTGCATTATAGTTCTAGCAGTCCTTCTTATTGGAGAATGTGAAAATGTTTGGTCATTTCCAGAAGCAACTTCTAAGTCCATACATTCAGTTATAAGATTTTCTGCAAGTACAGCTCTGATTCCTGATGGAACAGCTCCTGGCACCCCTATACAGCTTATAGAACCGTTTTGAAGCCCTTGAACTCCTGCTCCTCTGGTTATTAAAATACATTTTGCTTCTAAGTATAACATGGATTTTCCTTCAGCATTACCCATTAAAACTTCTGAACCTGTTCCTGATGTAAACCTCATTTTTAATCCACGGGAAGCATAAGCAGATGCTAAGAATGATTTAGACCATGGAGTATCATCTCCATCTACAAACACTTGCTCAGTTCCGTAAACAGATACAGTTTCTGCATAAGCTGTAAATCCTCTCATGCCAAGCTCTAATTCTGTAGCTTCCTCAACTGCACATTGAGTTAGGATTCCTCCTCTACCTGTTTGAGCACCAATCAATATACCAAGTGCATTAAATGGAGCATATCTAGCTATTCCAACTGTAGTTTCTTGCTCATCGAATCCTCTAATTGCAGCTTCAGCCGCATCAGCAGCAATTTGAACACAGTTGTCTTTAACATTGGTTACGTGGCATTGAATTGAAGGTGTTTTTCTTGCTCTCATTTTTGAAAGAGCCATCATCATTTCAAGCACATTCATATGTCCAAGCACTTCACATATTTTAGCTGGAGTCATTGCAGTAGTGAGAGGAATGATCTCTGTTCTTGGCACATTGATATCACATAGCATTCTTGCAAGTTTAACTGAATCCATGTTCATAACTTCTTCAGCTTTTTCAATATTTATTGAATATCTTGCGATAAATTTATCAATAAAGTCAAAATTTTCACAGCTTATGCCATCCATTTCAACTATTTTTCCGTTTTCAACTTTTATGCTTGGTTTTGGGTCAAGTGGGCTATTCATAGCTACAAGCCCTTTTTCTATCCACTCTTTTACAAAACCGTCTTGATTTACAGGCCTATTTGCCAAAACTTCAAATCTTTTAGATTTCATGTTAAATACTCCTTTCTTTAGATATAAGGTGTTGTTGATGATAGAGCTGGTCCTGCCATAGATTCAAGAAGAGTTTTACCAACTTCTCTAGCAGCTATTATAGATTGCCTTACTGCTCCAGAATCACCTGAAATAAGCAATATTGCCTCATTTGAGAAACTTGTGCCATTTTGTGGTGATGAAAGACCTACAACGTCAACATTTGCAGCTTTAACAGCTACATCAGCCATTAGCACACCAATTGCAGCAGGAGCACCAACAGTTATTCCAAATGCTCTTCCAATAGGCGCACCTAATGCTTTATTGCAAGCAATGCTCGCACGAGCAGTATATTGGAACTCTAGATGACCAGCATCATTTGCATATACATCTCCGAAAGTTCTATCTAACTCTTTTAATGTAACTTCTACTGCACGCCTTGAATCAGAAACATCTTCAGAACCAAATATGATTAAGCATCCATGTCCTGCTCCACCTTTTGTATCTCTTGCTAGTTCAACTTTTAAAACTTCTACATTTGTAGCTTTTGCAGCTTCGTCAGCAGCAAAGATATGAGGTCCTGCTCCTGTTCTAGCACCAATAATACCAATAGATCTATATTTTTCATCTAATCCCAGAGCTTTATGGATGGCAGTATCTACATTTGCAATTACAAGCCCGATGCTATCTCCTATAGCAGTTCCTACAAATTCAGTTAAGCTACATAATTGTTTTGGTATAACGTTTTGTTGCTCATTATTACTATTATTGCCCATCTTTTTCATTACCTCCTCCATCACTTTTTTAACTAGATCTTCTTGCATAAATATGCACCTCCATAATTGTTATTATGTTAAATAGGAAAGTGTAAAATAATTTTTAAATTTTTAGATGATATTTATAAATACATATATTTTAAATATATGTTTTATAGTCACAATATTATTTTTTAAATAATTTTCATAAAAAATACAGTTTATACAAAAAATAAACTTCAATAGATTATGCTAATATAATACAAATTTACTTAATTTAAAACACTAATAAACATTTACAGAAAATTAAACATAACAAATATTATTAAGTTAACATTACAAATATTGTTAAACAGATAGTAGTTTTACTTATATGATTTTAATTTAATATTAGACGACATTCACTCATAATTCAATAGCAAATATATAATTTCTTATGTTAAAATATATACTATGAATACAATTACAAGATTTAAATATAAATATAATAACAAGTAACTACAAACATTTGCTGCATTTGCTATAATAGAATTAATATATTGTAATATGCTTAGAAGAGTTTTTTTTATGAACTCATTATATCTTAAAGTAAAAATTATTGCAAAGTTTTAAAAAACATTTTTGAATATTTCCATAATTTTTAACAAAACCAAATTAAATATATGAATCTAACATAGCCTATGATATTTTCTAGTTTTTTTAGAGTTCTAAAATTAAAACAATTTTATAAAAAAATAGTGACAAATTTCATTTTTTGATGTTAAATTAATTTAATCTAGTATGTATTATCAATTAACTTAAGTTCACCAGATGTTGATAAATCATATTTTAATGTTTTTTATAAGATAATATTTAATTACCAAATTATAGATAATGAAGCATCTATTTGAAAAAATTTATTTTTATTATAAACGAGATAAGATTACATAGAATTACAATATTTGATTAAAATAATAGTCATATTATACTGCAGAGATTATATTATAGTGTATAGCTACTAAGTAAATATAGTATTTGCAAAATTGATAAATTTTATGTTCCAAAGGTTGATGAAAATATAAATATAAAATATAATTAAAATACGAGATAATTTAATACAATGCATATTTTATATGTTTTATTAAAAAATAACTGAATTATTAATTATATAGTAAACTACCAACTATCCTAAAGAAGTAGTGGTTTTACGCCAAAAATTATAAATATCACCACTTCCAGCTGCATCATAAAACTTTTAACTTTGTACATTAATTGCAATAAATTGCAGTTAATATAAAATTCTTAAATTTCAAAAAATAACCATAATAAGTAGCTACTAAACAATAAACTGAATACGTATTCTTTGTGTATAAAAGGAGGTGAGAAATTCACTAGTATCTCTTATATTATTGAATATACACATTTTAGTTTAAATGTTATATTCTAAAAACCCATAACTAAATTTATTGATAACAAGCTTAGAAACTATTGACAGGATGAAATGAAAAAGCAGTTTTTAGATCTTATAAGTGCGGATCAAAAATTAGTCAATTTTGGTATAATTATAATAATTTAAGGAGGAATAAATAATGTTAGCGTATATGGGTGAATTTGTGGGAACAATATTACTTGTACTTCTAGGTGATTCTATTGTTGCTAATGTGGTTTTAAATAAAACAAAAGGTAATAATAGTGGATGGATAGTTATAACTGTAGGTTGGGCTATGGCAGTTATGGTACCTGCTTATATGTTTGGAACTGCAAGCGGAGCGCATTTTAATCCAGTGCTTACTATAGCACTAGCTGTAGCAGGTAGTTTTTCTTGGTCCCTGGTACCAGGATACGTTGCTTGTCAAATGTTAGGTGGATTTATAGGAGCTTGTTTGGTATATTTCTTTTATAAAGATCACTTTGATGAAACCCCAGATGGAGATACAAAATTAGCTGTATTCTGCACAGGCCCTGCAATTAGAAACATTCCAAGGAACTTTTTCTGTGAGGTTGTAGCAACTTTTGTATTAGTATTTGGAATTGTTATGTTTGGAACTACAGGTGCTGTAGCTGGACTTAATACATTTGGTGTTGGTGGTCTTATATTAGTTCTTGGTTGTGCTCTTGGCGGAACAACAGGATATGCTCTAAACCCTGCTAGAGATTTAAGCCCACGTATTGCTCACTTTATACTCCCAATCAAGCAAAAAAGAGATCCTGACTGGGCATATGCATGGGTTCCTGTATGCGGTCCACTTGTTGGTGCTATTCTTGGTGCATTACTTGGGAAATTATTTTTATAATATATAATAACCTGCAATTATCTTAATAAATAATGCTTAATAAAAATTTTTTTTGGAAAGGATGGTAATAATGGATTATTCTGCTCTTAGTAGATTTAGTTATGGCACATACATCTTAACTACAGGAGATGGTGAAAAAAATAATGCAATGCTTCTTAGTGTAGCTATGCAAGTTGCAGCAGATCCTGCAATAACTGCAGTTAGCATTACTAAAACAAATTATTCCCACGATTTAATCAAGGAAAATAAAAAATTTAATATTTCCGTTGTCACTGAAGGTACACCATTAAAATTTTTAGAAAATTTTGGTTTTAAAAGCGGAAGAGATATAGATAAATTTAAAAATGTCACCACTGTTGTAGCTAGCAATGGAATTCCTGCAGTTACAGAAAACTGCAATTCATATTTTGAATATGAAGTTGTTGGAGAATATGATTGTGAGAAAAATACTGTATTCTTTGCAAAACTCACAAACACATATATTCTTGGAACTGGAAAACAAATGACTCTTCAATATTACCAAGATGTTATAAACGGAAAAATTTCACCAAATGCGCCTGCTTGGGCAGCAAGATATACAAAATAAGAGCAATAGATTAATATAATTTTAAAATAATTATATTTATAGCCATAATGAATATATAAAATTCTTATGGCTATAAATATTGAAAGTGGATTATAGGTTACCTTTATCAACCTAAATTTATTATACACAAGGATGATTATATGAAAAATTTTAAAGATTTAATTTATCTATCCGTACAGAAAAAAAATGCTAAAGTTGCTGTTGCAAGTGCAGAAGACGAACACGTATTAGAATCTGTAAACGGTGCAGCAAAAATTGGAATTGCCAGCGGGATCTTAATAGGAGATAGATATAAAATCATTGAAATTGCAAAGAAAATTGATATGGATTTGACAAATCATGAAATAATCCATGAAACATCTATGGAAAAATGTGCTATAAAAGCTGTTGAAGTAGTAAAATCAGGAAATGCAAATTGCATTATGAAAGGCTTACTTGATACTTCAATTATAATGAAAGCAGTTTTAGACAGAGAAAAGGGATTAAGAACAGGAAAATGTTTAAGTCACATAGCTGTTTTTGAACTTTCTACATATCATAAGCTGTTATTTGTTACAGATGCTGCAATAAATATAAACCCTGATTTTAATACTAAAATAGAGATAATTGAAAATGCAATTCAAATGGTCCGCTCACTTGGAATATTGACACCAAAAGTAGCGCTCCTTGCAGCAAAAGAAAAAGTTGATCCTAAAATGCCCATAACTTTAGAATGGGAAGAGATTGTAAAAATGAATATTGAGGGTAAAATACAAAATGCCATAATAGATGGACCTTTAGCATTAGATAATGCTGTTTCTTATGAATCTAAAAAAATAAAAAATATTGAAAGCGATGTTGCAGGAGATGCAGATATACTAATGTGCCCAAATATTGAAAGCGGAAATATCTTGTATAAATCCTTATCTTTCCTTGGGGGTGCAAAAACAGGAGGAATTGTTTCTGGAGCAAAAGCTCCGCTGATTTTAACTTCGAGGGCAGATTCAAGTTATGCAAAATTAATTTCTATATGCCTTGGAGTATTATTCCAATAGTTTTTAATTCTATTATCAATAAAACGCGTTTTTAGGACTAAAATCCTTAAAATAAAAAATAAAATTTAGGAGGTATTAGCATGGCTAATCGTATGGTTTTAAATCCACAAGCTTTTATAGGAAAGGGAGCAATAAATGATATCGTTCCAATAATAAAAGATAAAAAGTTTAATAAAGCATTTTTAGTTACAGATAAAGACTTAGTAAAAGCTAATGTTGTTAAAAAGGTTACTGACATTCTAGATGAAAACAAACTTCAATATGAAATTTTTGACTCTGTTGTTCAAAATCCAACTGTTGATAATGTTAAAAATGGCGTAGAAGCTTATAAAAATAGTGGGGCAGATTATATTATAACTATAGGAGGAGGATCTCCTATGGATGTTGCAAAAGCTATTGGAATAATAATAAATAATCCTGAATTTTCTGATGTTCTAAGCTTAGAAGGTGTTGCTCCTACAAAGAAAAAGGCAGTTACAACTTTTGCAATACCAACAACTGCAGGAACAGCATCAGAAGTTACAATTAACTATGTAATTACAGATGAAGAAAAGAAAAGAAAGTTCGTCTGTGTAGACCCTAATGATATTCCAGAATATGCTATTGTAGATCCAGACATGATGATGTCTATGCCTAAATCTCTTGCAGCTGCTACAGGGCTTGATGCATTAACTCATGCTATTGAAGGATATATAACAAAAGGCGCTTGGGAACTTACAGATACTTTGCATTTAAAATCAATCGAATTGATAAGCAAAAATTTAAGGGGTTCAGCTTTGGAAAGAGATCCTAAAGCTTATGAAAATATGGCACTTGCTCAATATATGGCTGGTATGGGATTTTCAAACGTAGGACTTGGAATAGTGCATAGCATGGCTCACCCACTTGGTGCAGTTTATAACACTCCTCATGGTGTTGCAAATGCTTGTTTATTACCTTATGTAATGGAGTATAATAAAGATTATACTGGAGAAAAATTCAGAGAGATAGCTCGTGTTATGGGTGTTGAAGGTGTAGATTCTATGACAGAGAATGAATATAGGAATGCTGCAATTTGTGCAGTTAAAAAACTTTCAAAGGATTTAAATATACCTGAGCATTTAGTAGATTTAGGAGTTAAAGAAGAGGATTTAGACTTTTTAGCAGAATCTGCATTTAATGATGTTTGTACTGGAGGAAATCCAAGAGATACATCTAAGGAAGAAATATTAGAACTTTATAAAATAGCATTTAAATAGAAATCAAATATAGATTTTTGAGAGTTGTGCACTAAGGATTAAAAATCATATGGTGCCAGTTTTAATTTAAATTTAAAATATTGAAGATCTCGTGCTAGGAAATTTATCCAGCAAGAGATCTTTTTTTATTTTTATCATAATTTTCTCATTTTTTTAAATTTATAACATATACATATAAAAATAAGTATATCTAAAAAAGGAGAAAGATAATTATGGAAATGATGAATTTATTTGAATCTTATGGCTTTAATGTTAAAACTATTGTTGGAACAAATTTTGAACCTAAAAAAAGAGCCTCTTGTGATCCTCTAAAACCTGAAACCATAAGCCTTCATAATAATCATGCTTCTTTATCTGAAGAAAGTCGAAGTGAGATTAGAGAGGCTATGAAGAAGGATATTTTAGTTCGAGAAGATAACTTTACAAATAAAGTGAATATTCATGAGAATTTCCAGATGGTTGATATATTTAAATTAAAAAATGCTCCTGAAAATTGGTACCCTGCATCCAATGCCCAAAATGAAGAAGTCATTGCGTTAGTCTCCTCCATAGAAAGTATAGGATTAATAAATCCCATAATTGTTACAAAGAAGAAGAGTCATGATTATTATGAAATTATTTGTGGAAGAGCTAGAGTTACTGCTTTTAAGCTTCTTGCAAAGTTTTCAGATTATACAGAGTATTTGACAATTCCCTGCTTTGTTTTAGATAAAGATACTACAAGTGAATATTATCTTCGCTCTATGATGATAGATTCTCTTATCTCATGGCGTCTTTCCTCAGGCAAATGGCTATTACTAGTAAAATCCTTTACCAAGTGTCTTCTTAAAGGGTCGCAAGAAGCTCTCTTTTTAGGTTCGAAATTTGTTCCAGTATTAGTTTCAACTTGAAGTCCTAAAGATGCAAAAAAATTTGAAAGTTCCATATAATCTCTCCTCTTATTTTTTTATATTCCTATATTTATATTCTAAAGATTTGAAAAAAAT
>JAVBPQ010000101.1:0-5413 GCA_031549525.1 Clostridiaceae bacterium
GAGACCACAAGCTTGAGTAACGCCCATAACGTGCCACTCATAAGGTACAGCGGAACAAAAGGTGTGAACCCTTCCTTTAGGATCTATGATTACTTTATCTGCATGAGCATAAACCACTCCAGAAGTTCCTAAAGTCACAAAAGCCTTTTTAGATTTAAAAACCCCGCTGCCAATAGCTGCAGCAGCGTTATCTCCAGCACCTCCTACTACTATGGTTCCTTTTTTTAATCCTGTAAGTTTTGCTGCTTCTTCGCTTATTTCCCCAGTAACTTCGCAGGATTCATAAACTCTGCCCAGCATATTTTCATCTATTTCAAGCTTTTTCAATACTTCACTTGACCATTTTCTATTTGGAACATCTAGAAGTTGCATACCTGATGCATCAGAAACTTCAGTGGCATATTCTCCTGTTAATTTAAATCTTATATAATCTTTAGGTAGAAGTATCTTTTTACATTTTTCATATATTTTGCTTTCATTGTTTCTAACCCATAATATCTTTGATGCAGTAAAGCCTGTTAGGGCAGGGTTTGCAGTTATCTCTATAAGCCTTTTTTCACCAATTTTATCTGTTATCTCTATGCATTCTTTAGAAGTCCTCTGATCGCACCATATTATTGAAGGCCTTAAAACCTCATCCTTTTCATCAAGCATAACAAGACCGTGCATCTGACCAGATAGTCCAATGCCTTTGATATTTTCAGCACCTACACCACTTTTATTTATCACTGCTTTTATAGTTAAAACCGTAGCATTCCACCAATCTTTAGGATCTTGCTCTGCCCATCCATTTTGTGGCTGATACATAGGATATTCTATTGTATGATTTGAGATAGAATTTCCTTCTGTATCGAATAAAACTGTCTTTGTGCCTGATGTACCAATATCAATTCCAATTAAATAATCCATATAAAACCCCCCTTAAATTTAAACTGATTTGCTCTTTCTTTTAGATAATACATCAAATGCAACAGCTGCAAGGAGAACTGCTCCTTTTATAGCTTTTTGGATATTTGAATCTATGCCCATGATGGACATACCATTATTTATTACGCCCATGAAGATAGCGCCGATTACAGTACCACTTACAGTTCCAACCCCGCCATATGCAGAGGCTCCACCTATATAACATGCTCCTATAGCATCTAGTTCATAGTTTGTACCTGCAGTTGGAGCTGCAGAGTTAAACCTTGCAACACAGACAAGAGCAGCTACAGCGCTTAAAAGTCCCATGTTTACATAGCTTGTAAATAAAACCCAGTTTGTATTTACGCCGCTTAATTTTGCAGCTTTTTCATTGCCCCCCATAGCATATAGATATCTCCCAGGGACTGTTTTAGTTGTATAATAAGAATAAATACCTGCAATTATGGCAAGCAATACCAGGATTATAGGCATACCTTGATATTTAGCTAGAGTATAAGTTAATGCCATTATAACTCCGCATATTACTGCACATTTAACAATAGTTACCACAAAGGTTTCAGTTTGATATCCTTTTTTTAACTTTGTCATTCTGCTTCTCATCTGTATAAATATAAATGCTGCACTTAAGAGGACACCTATTAGAATACAAGTGATATTTAATTGTCCACCAAAGAAATTTGGAATAAAATTATTAAATAGTCCTAAATAGTTTTTAGGAAAAGGTGAGATGGTAAGTCCAGCTAAAACTATGAGTGCAGCACCACGCCACAATAACATACCAGATAGTGTTACTATAAAAGCAGGGATTCTAATATATGCAATCCAAAAACCTTGCCATGCACCTATGAGCATTCCAATTAACAGGCATATTGGCATAGCTAAATATATATTTACTCCAAATGATACGATTAATTTACCAGCAATTGCTCCAATTAAAGCTACTATGGAGCCTATGGAGAGGTCGATGTTACCTCCTGTTAATATGCACATGAGCATACCTATTGCTAAAATAACAACATATCCATTTTGAGATATTAGATTTGAAACATTCTTTGGAACAAGCAAGGTGCCTTTGGTTGTAATCTGAAAAAAAATTGTAATTACGATGAGGGCAAAGAGCATGGAGTTCTTTTTGAGTATATCTATTCCCCTCACCATATATGAATTCTGAAGAGATTCTTTTCTATTTAACATAAATTTACACTCCCTTTGAACTTGATTGTAATATTTTAGTCATTATGGCTTCTTGGGTTGCCTTAGCTTTATCGAGTTCTCCTACGATACGCCCTTCGTTCATTACATATATTCTATCGCACATGCCTAAGATTTCAGGAAGCTCTGAAGATATCATTATGACGCTCTTTCCCTCTTCCACAAGTTCATTTATTATACAGTAGATTTCATATTTTGCACCCACATCTATGCCTCTTGTAGGTTCGTCCAAGATCATGATATCAGGTTCTGCAAACATCCACTTTCCAAGGAGGACCTTCTGCTGGTTTCCTCCAGATAAATTTCCTACATTTTGCTCAACAGATGAACATTTTGTCTTAAGCTTTTTTACATATTCCTTTGCAATATTTACTTCAAGATCTTTGTCGATTATACCGTGACTGCTGGTCTTATTCATGCTAGCTAAGGTAGTATTTGTCTTAATTGGATTTGAAAGAATAAGCCCATTGCTTTTCCTATCTTCAGTTATATAGGCAAGTTTATTTTTTATGGCATCCTGAACATTGTGCAAATTTACTTCTTTTCCCTTAATTTTTACAGTACCGCTTATGTTTGATCCATAGCTTCTTCCGAAGATGCTCATGGCAAGTTCAGTCCTTCCAGAACCCATAAGACCTGATATTCCAACAACTTCCCCTTTTCTTACATTTATTGAAACATCATCTACAACCTTTCTTTCAGAAAACAAGGGATGATAAACATTCCAATTAGAAACTTCCATGCTTATATCGCCAATCTTTATATTTTCACGGATAGGGAAGCGGTTTTTAAGCTCTCTTCCAACCATTCCTTTTATTATTCGCTCTTCTGTTATTTGGTCAGAGTTTTTATCTAGGGTTTCTATGGTGGAACCGTCCCTTATGATGGTTATCTTATCTGCAACATATGAAATTTCATTCAATTTATGCGATATCATTATAGAAGTTAGACCATCTTTTTTAAACTTAAGGAGAAGATCTAAAAGCTTTCTTGAATCTGTTTCATTTAGTGAAGCAGTGGGTTCATCTAAGATTAAAAGCTTTACATTTTTTGCAAGGGCTTTTGCAATTTCAACAAGCTGCTGTTTTCCAACTCCGATATCCTTTATAAGTGTGCGAGAGGATTCTTTAAGTCCTACTGTGTTTAAAAATTCATCTGCTTTTGCATAGGTCTCATCCCAATCTATAGCAATTGTGTGACCTCTTTCGTTTCCCATGAACATATTTTCTCCAATAGTTAAATAAGGAACAAGAGCAAGCTCCTGATGGATTATAACTATGCCTTTGTGTTCACTATCTTTAATATCTTTAAATTTGCATTCTGAATTCTCATAGATTATCTTCCCTGAGTATGTTCCATGGGGATAAATACCACTTAAAATATTCATAAGAGTGGATTTACCTGCTCCATTTTCGCCAACTACAGCGTGTATCTCGCCTTTTTCTACTTTTAAATTTACATCATCTAAGGCTTTAACTCCAGGAAATAACTTGGTTATATTTTGCATCTCAAGAAGAATTTCATTCAAGTTTAAAACCCCCTTAATTTAATAAAAGGCGGGAGAATTTACACCCGCCTTATAATTAATTTTTAAACTATTTTAATTGGTCTTCAGTGTAGTATCCTGAATCGATTAATAATTCTTTATAGTTATCAACTGTTGCAAAAACAGGAGAACAAAGATATGATGGTACGATTCCTGTTCCATTATCATATGTCTTTGTATCATTTACATCAACTGTGGTTCCTTTTAATATGGAGTTAACCATCTCAACAACTTTAGCTGCTAAAGTTCTTGTATCTTTGAATATTGACATAGATTGAGTTCCAGCTAACATATTTTTAACTGAAGTTATATCACAATCTTGTCCTGTAAGAACTGGGAAGTTGTCCTTAGTATATCCTGATCCAACTAAAGCATTTGTAATTCCATTTGCAACTGAGTCATTTGATGAAAGAACTGCATCTAATTTTGCTCCTGTAGCATAATTAGCTGTTATTAAGTTTTCCATACGGCTTTGAGCAGTTTCTGTTGACCAGCCAGGAGTTGCAACTTCTTCAAATGTCTTTTGTCCTGAAGGAACTACGAGCTTGCCGCTATCTATATATGGTTGGAGTACGTCCATTGCACCGCCAAAGAAGAAACGGGCATTATTATCATCTGCAGAACCTGTGAAAAGCTCTATGTTAAATGGACCAGCTTCTGTGTCTAATTTAAGAGTATCTCTTATAAATTCTCCTTGGATTGTCCCAACTTTGTAGTTATCAAATGTAGCATAATAAGAAACTGCATCTGTATTCATTATTAAGCGGTCATAAGCTATTACAGGAATATTTGCGGTTTTTGCTTGAGCTAAAACTGTTCCAAGAGAATCACCATCGATTGAAGCTATTACTAAAACGTTGCAACCACCAGTTATCATATTTTCAATTTGAGATACTTGAGTTGCAATTTCATTGTTGGCATATTGAAGGTCAACTTGGTATCCTGCTTTTTCAAGCTCTGCTTTCATATTTGCGCCATCTTGATTCCATCTTTGTAAATCTTTTGTTGGCATTGCAACACCAACTTTAACATTAGCAGCAGGTGTAGCTGTTGTATTTGCAGGTGCAGCTGTTGTATCTGCGGGTGCGGCTGTGGTATCTGCAGGTGCAGCAGTTGTATCTGGAGGTACAGCCGTTGTATTTGCAGCAGTTTCATTTGAGCCTGATTGACCATTAGAACAAGCACCCATCGAAAAAACCATCATAAATAATAACACTATTGACAAGATTTTTTTCATATTCTCATTCTCACTCCTATTTATTTTTTATGAAAATTATGTACTGACTGACGTTTACATCAAGTCAGGATTATGTAGAAAAAAATTAAGTATAACTTTCCGTGCCCGTGCACGGGATAATTTTAGATTAATACTTTATAAATAAATTGTCAAGCATTTTCTAGGACATGTTTTATAACTTTAATGCATTAATATACTATTTAAGGAAGATCTTCTTTTCATAAAATCATTAGAAAAACTTCTTCATATCATTTTTTAAAATTTTTAGAATATATATATAAGAATAAATATATCTAAAAAAAGGAGAAATATATATTATGGAAATGATGAATTTATTTGAATCTTATGGATTTAATGTTAAAACTATTGTTGGAACAAATTTTGAACCTAAAAAGAGAGCCTCTTGTGACCCTCTAAAGCCTGAAACCATAAGCCTTCATAATAATCATGCTTCTTTATCTGAAGAAAGCCGAAGTGAGATTAGAGAGGCT
>JAVBPQ010000008.1:0-44052 GCA_031549525.1 Clostridiaceae bacterium
AAGCTTTAGAGATGGTGGAAAATAGGATTATGAAACTTGGAATTGGAAGGATGTTATCTAAACTAGATCATGAAAAGCAGAAGATGATAGTTGAAACCTTAGGGGAGGATATAAATGATGTGGAAAAAGTAAAAGCTCTAATAGAGGATAGGCTATATAGAAGGCTTGATAAGGATAATAAACTTGTAAAAGAAACCCCTGAGACGAAGATTGAGAGGGTTAAGAGCATGGTTCAAAGCAGTCTAAATCTCACCATAACTGTCCCAATGAGATATGTAAATGATTTTTTGACGCTTCTTGTAAAGTATAAAAGGGATACAGCTCTAAGTAACCCCACAGCCGTTTGCAGAGCCTTCTTTAAGTTAAGCTACAACGAGCGCCACATGATGCAGTATGTAAATCGAGGTCTTGCTGACCAAAATGTTTTAGATAAATTAAAAGCAAAGAAGTTTGATGATGTAATAGCAAAAATAGTGAGATAATTAAGACAACTTAATATTGGATTTTTAAACAAAGCAAAATCCAGCAAATAACTTCCCTTTTTTGAGAATAAAGAGGGTTTAGGAGAACATGCCCATTTTTATGCAAAAAAGATAGAAAAAATAAAAATAATATCAAAACAGATGTAAATATGCTATTATTATTTTAATCTGATTAAGTTGTTTTAATTACCTCTTAATTCAAATTTACACTTACACTGGTTAGTCTATCCTAAATTATTACCTATGCTGGGCACCCTAAAAATAAAGAGCCTAAACAAAGCTCTTTATTAATATGTTATTCTTCAATTTTTTCTAATACTACAAGGCTTTTACTAAATGAAAAAAAGTTGGCTTATATCCACATTGTTAAGACAAGTGGTTTTACGCCAACAATTGATAATAAGAGTAGAACCTATGGATTGCATTTTTAACGTGCTTTTTTTCATAAAATAACAGCAATCCCTTCTGGTATGTCTCCAATATATCCTATAAACGTTTTACTTTTCCCATCATTAAACTTTCCCATTTCGCCTATTACCTTATCTCTGCGTTCACTGTGAACAACTACTTCTCCACCTATGGTCTCATTATACTCTCCTTGTATACAATTGATCATAAAAACCCAGTGTCCATTATATTTTTTTCGTATATCTTCCATTGTCATATACATATTATTCACCTTCCTTTTTATATACTTTAAGCATGAACATATATAATATTATATCATAAATTTACCCTATCCTATTAAACAAGTCCTTCAGCTCTATCAATCTAACATGATCACTTTCCAGTGCCTTTACATCATTTGTAAAACCCGATTTTGAAAATAAGTAATAATATATTTTTGAATCTTTATTGCCTATTAACTTTGATTTTAGTTTATTAAAATCATTTAAGTCGAAAAGGCTATTCCTGAATTTGCACTCCCCTGCAAGGATTTGCCTCTTATCTTTTGATATTGCCATAACATCAATTTCCACATTCCCATCAAAGTATCGACCCAGTTTATCAAAACGAAATGGAAGTCTACCAGATATGTTCTGCTTTCTCACATATTGCCTGCAAATATCTTCAAACTTATATGATGCATATCTTGCAATTTCTGGCTCTATAGTATACTTATATATGCCATCGACATCGCCAGCCTCAAGCTCAGAAATATTACCAAAAACAAAGGCATACCAAAAGCTAAAAAAATTATCAGTAAGGCTATATAACCCTCTTTGTACATTAGCTTGCTCTTTTAGCCCCGAATTTACTGAAAACTCACGTTGAATAATCTCAAGAGACATCAGATTTTTAATATAAACAGATAGCTTTGCCCTATCGATATTTGTTTTAGTATAAATATCGTTAAGCTTCGTATTACCAAGTGCCACAGCCTGAATAATTGTGTTATACAGCGCTGTTTCACGAAATTCCTGATGCATTAAAAATTCAATTTCGCTATATAAAATGCTGCCTCTTGTAAGGATCTTCTCCTTTATATTTTTCCCCAAGGTTTTTTTATCATCAAATTGCTTTAAATAATGTGGAACACCTCCAAGAATGGAGTATGCTAATATTTTATCCTCATAACTATAATTAGGGAAAAACTGTATTGCATCATAGAAGCCCATTTTCTGCATCTTAAATATCCCTGTTGCTCTACCGTAAAGAGGGTTCTTTTCTGAAAGCAATTCATTTTCAATAAAGCTCATAGAACTTCCACACAACACCAACATAATATTTTCATGTCGCAATGTCTCATCCCAAAGATTTTGCAATATAGATGGAATACTTTTATTGTTTTTTGCCATATACGGAAACTCATCGATAATCAATAATTTTTTACCACTTCCAGATAATTCTGTTATAGTAGAAAATGCTTGCATCCAGTCCGCAAATGATTTAACATATTTTGCAATAGGCATATCAGATTTTAACATTCTTGATGAAAAGGATTTTAACTGCTCTTCATCTGAACACTCACGGCAGGAATAAAAAACATGCTCCTTATCCTTACTAAACTCTCTAAGAGTCTCTGTTTTTCCAACACGCCTGCGACCATATAATACCACGAGCTGCCCACCACTTTCGTTATATTTACTATTTAAAAAGTCAAGCTCTGCTTTTCTCCCTATAAACATTTTATCACCTCAATATTAAATCACATTTATTAAGTTATTATTATTAAATCACGATTTTATGCTATTATAAATATATATATAAAATATTTCAAGAGATCGATATTGCATGTAATCTTTTACCATTTTGACAAAACCACAAATGAGGTCTATAATTATGAGTTAACTAGAAATTAGAGGTGGACTTATGGCAATTTACATTGTTAAGAGACTTTTACAGACAATAGTGGTACTAATTGGAATCACCATGATAACATTTATATTAATGAATGTTGTACCTGGAGATCCAGTTAAACTCATGTTTGAAAAAAGGGCAGATGAAGATACCATAAATAGAGTCAGGCACGAACTTGGTCTAGATAAACCTTTAGTAGAACAGTATTTTACCTTTTTAGGAAAGGCAGTAAGAGGAGATTTAGGCAGATCTTATTTTAGAAAAGAAAAGGTTACAGATATTCTTTTTACAAGATTTAAGGCAACTGCAACTCTTGCTTCTTTATCCTATCTTCTTGCAATCGCATTTGGAGTACCTTTTGGTATCATTGCAGCAATGAAAAGAGGCAAATCTACTGATTCATTTATTATGGGTGCTGCCATATTTGGCATATCTGCTCCTTCTTTCTGGGTAGCAATTTTCTTACAGATTTTGTTTGGTATTACTCTCAATTTATTGCCCATATCAGGATTTAATGGGCCAAGCTATTACATTCTTCCAGCTTTTGCTTTAGGCACTCGTTACATGGCGTCAATAGCAAGAATTACTAGGACTAGTATGCTAGATGTTATTGGTCAGGATTATATAAGAACAGCTAAGGCAAAAGGACTAGATAGATTCATCGTTATTTTAAGGCATGCTCTTAAAAATGCTTTAATTCCAATAGTTACAATGGCAGGCTTGCAGCTCGGCGGTATACTTACAGGCTCTATATTAATTGAAACTGTATTTAACATTCATGGCATTGGTATGCTCACTGTAGAGGGTATGATGCAAAGGGATTTACCTCTTTTACAAGGAGCAGTATTGTATATAGCATTTATTTATGTCATGATCAACTTGATAGTAGATATCTCTTATGGTTTTATTGACCCACGAATCAGGGTAGCAAAGGAGGCAGATTGATGATTTCAAATAAAAAAGATAAAATGGCAAAACATATGCTAAAAAACAATAAATCTAATGAAAGTGGATATTATAGGGATGCCTTTAACAGACTTTTAAAAAATAAGGCTGCAATAATATGTTTTTTAGTAATTTGTTTTCTAGTAATAGTTGCCATATTTGCACCTTTGTTTGCAACCCATGATCCTTATAAAAATGTTTTAAAAGAGACTCTTCAAAAACCCTCTATGAATCATTTGCTCGGTACAGATGAAAATGGAAGAGATCTTTATTCTAGAATAATTTATGGGACAAGGGTAAGCTTAAGCGTAGGTCTTATATCTCAATCTGTGGCGCTTGTAATTGGTGTATTATTAGGGGCTATAGCAGGTTATTATGGAGGTATCATCGATGCCATAATTTCAAGAACTATAGAAATATTTTCAGCCTTTCCTGATCTTTTATTTGCAATAGGAATGATGTTTGCACTTGGACCTGGTATCGTTAATTTGTTCATAGCTCTTGGTCTTTTATCTTGGACATCTATCGCTAGAATTGTAAGAGGACAGATACTGCAGTTAAAAGAAAAGGAATTTGTAGAAGCTAGTATAGCAAGCGGTAATAGCAATTTAAATATCATATTTAGTCATTTGCTTCCAAATTGCGTTTCAAGCATTATTGTACTCACTACTATTGGTATACCAAGTGCTATTTTGTCAGAAGCGGCTTTAAGCTTTTTAGGACTTGGAGTTCAGGCTCCTCAAGCAAGTTGGGGTTCTACAATACATTCTGCTCAGCAGTATATACGTATTTTACCAGTATATAGCTTAGCTCCAGGTGTTGCAATTATCATTACAGTTCTTGCTTTTAATATCTTAGGAGATGCCCTAAGAGATGCCTTAGATCCAAGGCTTAAAAACATGTAGGAGGATTGTATGAGTGAAGATTTATTAAAAGTTAAAAATTTAAAGACATACTTTTATACTGAAAATGGAGTTGTTCCTGCTGTTGAAAATTTAAGCTTTACCTTAAAAAAGGGAGAGACTCTCGGAATTGTTGGAGAGTCAGGATGTGGAAAGAGCATAACCTCTCTATCCATCATGGGACTTGTACCTAACCCTCCTGGTAAAATAATAGGAGGCTCAATTGAATTTAAAGGTAAGGACTTATTAAAGCTTAGTGAGAGAGAGTTTAATGCTGTAAGAGGGAAACAGATAGCTATGATATTTCAAGAACCTATGACATCATTAAATCCTGTTTTAACCATCGGAAGGCAGCTCACTGAGGTGTTTGAAACTCATGAAAAGATGAATAAAAAAGAAGCTTTTCAAAAGTCCATAGAGATGCTTAAAAGAGTAAAAATACCTTCTGCTGAAAAGCGCATAAACGAATATCCTCATCAGCTATCTGGAGGTATGAGACAGCGTGTTATGATAGCAATGGCTCTTTGCTTAAGCCCTGAGCTTTTAATCTGTGATGAGCCTACTACAGCTTTAGATGTTACAATTCAAGCTCAGATATTAGACCTTATAAAAGATATAAAAGAGCAGTTTAATATGTCAGTAATATTTATAACTCATGATCTAGGTGTGGTATGGGAAGTTGCTACTAATGTTATGGTTATGTATGCAGGTGAGATGGTGGAATATGCAGATAGAAAGGAATTATTTACAAATCCTCTTCACCCATATACAAAGGGGCTTATGGATGCTTTGCCTGATATGGATAACGAAGTTTCAGAGCTAAAGGTGATAAGAGGAATGGTACCTAGTCTCACTAATAAGCCAAAAGGATGCGTTTTTAGGGAAAGATGTGATTACTCAACCTCAGCTTGTGAGTCTAATGCTCCCCCTATTCAAGATTTTAATGGTCATCTTGTAAGGTGTTGCAATGTTAAGATGGTTTAATACAGGAGGATAAAAATGGAACAAAATGTATTGCTTGAAATAAAAGATTTATCAAAATGGTTTGCCATCCGCAAAGGAATTTTATCTAGAGTTTCTGGTTATATAAAAGCAGTAAATGAAGTTAATTTTAAAGTAAAAACAGGAGAAACCCTTGGTATTGTGGGTGAATCTGGATGCGGAAAATCCACATTAGGAAGGACCGTTTTAAAGCTTATCAACCCTACAAAAGGGGATATTATTTTTAATGGAATAAACATAACAAATATGACTAGGGAGCAGATTAAACCATTGCGCAAGGATATGCAAATAATATTTCAGGACCCTTATTCTTCATTAAATCCTCGTAAAACTGTAGGAGAGATCATAGCTGAACCTATGAATGCTCAAAAGGTTGGGACAAAAGAAGAGATTTATGAAAAGACTCGCGATATAATGACAGAATGTGGGCTTAATGTTGAATATATTAAGCGTTATCCACATGAATTTTCTGGAGGACAAAGACAGAGGATAGGAATAGCAAGAGCGATATCTATTAAACCTAAGTTTGTGGTCTGTGATGAACCAGTTTCAGCACTGGATGTTTCTATTCAAGCACAGATAATAAACCTTATGAAAAACCTTCAAGAAAAGTACAATATGACTTACATCTTCATCTCTCATGATTTAAAAGTGGTAAAGCATATTTGCAATAGAGTGCTTGTTATGTATCTTGGTCAGATTGTAGAAATTGCAGATAAAAAGGAATTATATAATAATCCATCCCACCCTTACACTGAGGCACTTTTATCAGCAGTGCCTGTAGCTAAAAGGGAATCTAAAAACAGAATCATATTAGCTGGTGATTTACCTAGTCCTGCTAACCTTCCTAAAGGATGCTATTTTAATACACGCTGCCCTAAAGCTCATGCAAAGTGCAAAGAAAGCATTCCTTCACTTAAAGAGATTAAACCTGGCCATTTTTGTGCTTGTAATCTTGTGTAATTATTTTAATTTTTAATATAAAAAAACTATAAAATATTTAGGAGGATAAATAATGATAAAAAAAGCTTTATGTATTTTAACTATATCCATATTTGTACTATCTAGTTTAGCAAGTTGCGGCAATGGAAACTCCAATTCAAATTCTTCTAATAACACAAATGGGTCTTCTAACGCAACCAGTGCACCTTCTTCTAATAAAAAAGTTTTAAAGGTTGGGCTTCCTAATGTAAAAGCCAATCCTGAAATTGCAAATGTATCCTATACTGAAATATTTGACATGATGATGACTGTTCAAGAAACATTGGTAGATTATGACGGCAATTTAACACTTATACCTATTCTTTTAAAGGAACTTCCTAAAGTTTCAGAAGATGGTTTGACATATAGCTTTGAGTTAAAAGATAATGTAAAGTTTCATGATAATGAGATTTTAAAGAGCTCAGATGTTAAATTTACTTTTGAAAGACAGTTAAAGCCTGATACAAAAGCTCTAATGGGTTCATTAATGGATATGATAAAAGGAGCAAAAGATTTTCAACAAGGAAAAGCTACTGAACTTACTGGATTTAAAATAATAGATGATACTAAATTTGAAATCACATTAGAATATCCTTATGCGCCTTTTGTTGCAGCTCTTGCATCACCTTATTTTGGTATACTTCCACAAAAAGCTTGTGAAGCTGCTGGAGAAGATTGGGCATTAAAGACAGTAATCGGAACTGGAGCATTTAAATTTGTTGAATTTAAACCAGACGAATACCTTAAAGTAGAAAAATTCCCAGATTATCATGGAACTGTCGCTAAAGTAGATGAAATTGATTTTATGCTATTTGATAATGAAAACACAAGGCTTTTAGAGTTTGAGCAAGGAAACATCGATATTACACCTTTCCCAGAAGGATTATATGCACAATATATGGATAGACCAGAATATAAAGATACTCTGCAGACAGTAACACCAATGGGTATATTTAATGTAGCTCTTAACCATTCTTCTGAAGTATTTAAAAATGTAAAGGTGAGAGAAGCTCTTTCTCTAGCTATAGATCGTAAAGCTATCTGCGATAGCATTGTTGATAAAGCAGCTACCCCAGCTAAGACATTCCTCCCTCCAGGTATGCCAGGTTATGATGAAACAACTCCAGAATATGAATATAACCCTGAAAAAGCTAGGAAGCTTTTAGATGAGGCAGGATATGAAGGGCAGAATGTAAAGATCGAAGCTGTTGTAAGGTCTACTACTCCACTTCAAGCTAAATTCATGACAGCCGTACAGGATATGGGAAAAAGCGCAGGCTTTGATATAACAATTAACAGCGTGGATGCAGCAGCATTCACAGATTTAAGAAACAATGGAAATATAGAGATGTATCTTTCTAGCTGGTTTGCAGATTTTGTTGATCCTGATAATATGCTCTATATCTTCTTATATTCACAGTATTCTAAGAATTATTCTAGAAATTACAACAATCCAGAAGTTGATAAAATGCTAGATGATGCTAGAATTGAAAAAGATGCGCAAAAGAGAACAGATCTATATAAACAAATAGATAAATTTACTATGCATGAAGATTATGCTATGCTTCCTATGTACTATCCAAAATTATTCCATGCAAGCAAACCATATGTAAAAAACTTTGTGGTTTCAGGTGTTAATATCTATCGCTTCACAGATGTAGATTTGGAAAAATAATTAAATTAAAAGCTTATGGGGCTATTTTAGCCCCTAAAATTTTAATAAGGTAAATATTAAAGTAAAAATCATAAATTGCTAGAGAGCAACAAAAATAAATAAAAAGTTATTATAGATCTTTTAAATTTTCTATTTTCATGCTAATATAATTTTAATTTACTTAAAAAGAGAGCCTAAGCTCTCCTTTATAATAACGAAAATATTTAGGATAAAACCATCATCAATATTTACACATTGCCCTGTGTTATAACCTCTAGATGGTCCGACAATATATTAGATCTTAGGTCCTCTTTTAAGTAAAAGTATTGATATTTCATATCTCATCCTACTTTCTTTTAGTAAGGTTTAACTATTATCTTCACATTCTCTTCTTTATTATTTATTAATTCTTCAAATCCTTTTTCTACAATATCATCAATATGTATCCTTCCTGTAATGAGGTTATCTACATTAATTCTACCGTCTGCAACTAATCTTATAGCAGTATCGAAGTCATTATAATAAGCTAAGGATCCCATTATTTCTATTTCAGTAAATGACAAGGTATTAAAATTAATCTTTGTTTCTTTTTCAAAGATGCCACAAACCACCACTTTTCCTGCTGAACGAACTGTAGATACAGCTACAGGAACACTTTTATCACTGCCAACGCATTCAATAGCGACATCAGCACCGCCATTAGTTATCTCCTTAACTTTAGCTGCAACATCAACCTCTGATGGGTCAAATACTTTAGTAGCACCAGCTTTAAGTGCAAATTCCTTTCTTGCTTTTGCAAGCTCAATAGCATATATCTCCTTTGCACCTGACGCTTTTGCAGCCATAATAGCACAAAGACCTATTGTTCCTGCTCCCACAACTACAACCACATCACCTAAGGATACTGACCTTCTAACAGCATGTACACCTACAGCTAAAGGTTCAATAAGTGCTGCTGTCTCAAAAGACATGCTATCTGGAATCTTATATATTGTATATGCTGGTACATTAACATATTCAGCATAAGCACCATTGGTCATCAAGCCTGTAAACGCTAGCTTTTCACACAAACTATATTTATTTTCCTTACACCTTGGACATTCCCAACATACTTGACAAGCATCAGGAGCTACTCTATCACCAAGCTTAACATTTGTAACTGATGGTCCAACCTCTACCACTGTTCCAGAAAATTCATGACCTAATATTATTGGTGCTATATCTTTAGTTAAAGGATGAGGACTGTCCACCGGAATAAATATTGGACCTGCTATATATTCATGTAAGCAAGAACCACATATTCCACACCATTCAACCTTTATTTTTACATACCCTTCAGGAGGACTTGGTGGCTCTTTAACATCCATAACCCTAATATCCTTTTTGCCATACCATACTGCAGCTTTCATATAATAACCTCCTATATAATAAAATTAAATTAATAAAGATAACCTAAATTTAATGTTTACGCCATTACACAACCACCATCAACATGTACACACTGCCCTGTGACATTGTTTCCAGATGGTCCGCAGAAATAAAGTGCAAGCCAAGCCATATCAATTGGCTCTTGAGCTCTCTTTTGACTAATAAGGTTATTGAGATTGGTTTGGAAAACCTCATCTCTGTTGCCACCTTCTGGTGTAAGAAAATCAAGTATTTTTTCCCACATATCTGTACGTATTATTCCAGGCATAATTGCATTTACATTTATATCATACTGACTTCCATATTTTGCTGCCCCTTGCGTTAAACTAACTACTGCAGCTTTTGAAACACAATACCATGCAAATGGATCTCCCATATTGGTGCGGCCTGCAATAGAGGAAATGTTTACAATTCTCCCCTTGGTCTTAGTTTCGATCATCTTTTTCATAGCATTGCGGTCTGCGTGTATGCTGCCCATTAAATTAATATCTAAAAGCTTTCTAATATCTTTCTCTGACATTTTAAGAAAGTCCTCTAGAATTATAAACCCTGCAGCACTTATCATTATGTCAAATCTTCCAGTTGCTTTATATGCTTCATCAATAAGAACCTTTGTAGTATTTTCTTCCACAACATCACCAACACAGTAACCGCTCTTTACACCAACATCTTTAATTTGCTTGCTCATATTTGCAGCATTTTCTTCAACTATGTCTCCTATCCAAACATCAGCTCCAGCTTTTGCAAGCTCCAAAGCTATACATCCTCCTAAACCACGTCCACCACCAGTAACAACAGCCGTTTTTCCTGATAAATCAATTATTGCTGCCATAAATATTTCTCTCCTTTAAAAATTATTTTTTATATTAAACTATTTATGCAATGCAAAAATAACTTAATTTCTAAGTGACTTTAAATATTAACTATTGATGTCCTTCTAGATGAATTTTAAGGATCAGTATAATGATTTAAACTTAATTTTGAAATCTATTTATTTGGGATATGGATTGCTCTTTTTTCAGCAGCAAGTGCTGCCTCTCTTATTGCTTCTGTAATCGTTGGATGTCCATGTATTGTAGATATGATCTCATCTTTAGTCGCTTCAAGCTTAAGTGCTATAGCGCACTCACCAATTATATCGGTGGCTCTTGGTCCAAAAATATGTGCTCCAAGCAGTTCACCATATTTTTCTCCAAAAAGTAATTTTATAATTCCTACCCCATTATTTTCAATGAGAGACTTACCATTTGTATACAATGGGAATTTACCAACAGTATAAGGGATTCCTTTTTCTTTTACCTCTTCTTCAGTAAGCCCTACTCCTGCAAATTCTGGATTAGTATATACACAAGAAGGGCAAGTTTTTCCATCATATATAGAATTATGACCTAATGCATTCTCAGCCGCAATCTCTCCTTGAACTGATGCAACATGAGCAAGCATTATCTGTCCTAAGCAATCGCCAATAGCATATACAGAAGGTATATTTGTTTCCATTTTTTCATTTACTTTAATACGTCCCCTATCATGTAAAATGCCTGCTTTATCTAAATTCAGTGCTTCTGTATTTGTTCTTCTTCCTACGGATACTAATACTTTTTCTGCTTCAAAAGTTTGAGTCTCACCATTAACCTCTACATTGACCTTTGCTGACCCATTTATATTCTCAACAGACAATACCCTAGCCCCTGTCATAATTGTAATACCTTTTGACTCTAATTGCAGACGAAGGAAATCAGTAAGCTCTCCATCCATCATAGGCAATAATTTTGCAAGTGCCTCTACTACGATTACTTTAGTGCCAAATGAACTATATACAGTTGCAAGTTCAATTCCAATTACTCCTCCTCCGATGACTAACATAGTCTTTGGAACAGTTTCTAAAGAAAGAGCTCCAGTTGAATCAATACAACAAGGGTTATCCTTTACTCCAGGGATAGGAGGTATTACTGGCACAGAACCAGAAGCTATGATTATTTTATCAGCTTTTATAATTTCTATATTTCCATCTTCTTTTTTAACTTCTAAGGTATCAGCTTTAATAAAAGATGCTTCACCTTTTATAACTTGAACTTTATCAATCTTTAAAAGCTTTGAAACTCCAGTAACTAATTGGTTTACAACTAAAGCTTTTTTTTCTTGAACCTTTAGCCAGTCATAACCTTTCATTTCTATATCAATACCATAGTCTGCAATATTTTTAGCTTCTTCTAAAAGCTCTGCTGAATGAAGAAGGGCTTTTGTAGGAATGCAGCCTACATTTAAGCATGTACCGCCTAAATTATTTTTTTCAATCAATATTACTTCTGCATTTAACTGGGAAGCTCTAATCGCTGCTACATAACCGCCTGGTCCTCCACCTATTACAACAACTTTCTCCATAGAATACCTCCTATACTAACATTAAAAATGGATTTTCCATAATCTTTTTAACCCTAGCTAAGAACATAGCTCCAAGGGAACCATCTATAACTCTATGATCTATTGTTAGTGATAATTTCATAATAGGTCTAACTTTTGGCTCATTATCTATTACTACCATGGTATCTATCATGGTATTTACCCCTAATATTGCAACTTCAGGCTGGTTTATTATTGGAGTAAAGGACTCAATTCCATACATTCCTAAATTAGTGATCGTAAATGTCCCTCCAATAAGAGAATCTGGAGATAAATTTCCTGCGCGAGCAGAGCTTGCTAAAGCCTTAATTTCTTTCGAAATCTCAGATAGCTTCTTTAAATGAGCATCTTTAACAACAGGAACTAATAAGCCCATTCCATTGTCTAAAGACACTGCAACACCCATGTTCACATAGTGCTTTAATATAATTTTATCTCCATCAATAGAGCAGTTTAACATTGGAAATTCTAACAATACATTTGATACTATCTTTACAATAAAATCAGTATAAGAAACCTTAATATCATCCTTTGCAAGAAGAGCTTTTAATGATTTTAAAGAAGTCATATCAACACTAATGTCAAGAGTGACATTTGCTGAAATATTTTTACTGCTTACCATTCGATTCATTATTATTTTTCTCATAGGATTCATATTTATAACTTCTTCTCTTTGAACATTTCTAGATGCATAATCTATGACATCCTTTGCCATAATACGGCCATCTTTATGTATATCCATTAAATTTACGCTTTGATCTTCTGCAATTTTATAAGCAAGAGGAGATGCCTTAACGGATTTATCATCTAAAACAGGAGCATCAGTTAATGGTGTGTTTATAAATTTTTCCACATCTTCTAATGTAATTCTCCCATTTGGACCTGAAGGTGTAACTTTTGAAAGATCGATAGATTTTTCTTTTGCAAGCTTCTTTGCTGCTGGTGATGCTAAAATCTTTCCATCTTGTTTTTGAGAAATTACTGGTGCTTGGGTTTTCTCCTCAATTTTTTCTTTGGCATCTTTAGCAAGCTCTTTTCTATCATCAAACATTCCACTTACATCTTCATTTGCATCGCCAATTATAGCTACAGGAACTAAGCATGGAACTGTTTCGCCTTCTTTTACCAAAATTTTATGTAAAATACCTGCAACTGATGATTCTATTGTATTAGAAAGCTTATCTGTTTCAACTTCTAAAAGCCCTTCACCTACAGAAATTACATCTCCTTCAGACTTTAACCATTTGCCTACAGTTCCTTCAGTCATAGTCAGTCCTAGCTTTGGCATAACAATTTTTTGAGCCATAGTATCCTCCTTTTTATTACTAAGTCAATTCAAACATACCTAAATTACATGCTTTTTCTAAAGCAGTTCTAATTTTAACCCTCCATGGGCCGTTTCTTTTAATGATAAAATCGATCTTATCATCTTTTCTAACCTTTATTTCACGCTCACCATCGAGAGCAATCATACAACTCTCATCTGCAATAATTGAATATTTTGTATTGAGCGGGATTTTTTCAACACATGATATATCGAGTTTTGAAATCACTCCAGCTGCAACAGGAGCTATAATTCTTCTGCACTGTAATCCTCCTTGCTCCTTAAAAGATAGAGCAAGTCCAATATCACAAGTATCTTCTATAACATGGATACAACCTGCAATTGCAGAAAAACCAATGGTCGCCGGATGACATCTTGATACTACAATGTGCTTTATACGTGATATATCCCATATTGCTTTTGCACCAGGATATAGATCCTCTGTTACAACTGCATCAATAAGCGCAATATCATTAAAAACGCCATTAACAGATACCTCAATTCTTTTATCTTGAATACAGCATGTTTTATAATCTTTAGTTGTAGCAACTATTGCTGCTGCCATACCAACTACAGTACCCTCTGCCATTGCAGGGTACACATTATTAGTTCCTGTTGAAACAGGTACTATAGGAACATTAGTAATGCCTTTAGCTACAGCTCTACTTGTCCCATCGCCTCCAAGTACAACAATACATCCTGCTCCATATTGTTCCATGCAAGCTGCAGCTCTTGTTGAATCCTCCATGGATGCTTTAAGCGGAATATCTAGCACCCTGCAATTTGCAGTGAGAGTTCCTTCTAAACCTTCAATAGCGCTGTATCCAATATTAAAGGTATCAGGCATAAACATAATTTCGTCTATTCCCATGGCTTGTGCTGCAAGCACTATACGTTTAACAATATTTATTTTTTCATTATTATCTATGGTAGTAGCATATGATACTAAACGTCGTATATCTTTACCTGATGCAGGGTTTGCAACAATGCCTATGCTTGGCATAAGCTCTCCTCCTTTTTTTCTGCTGGAGGAGCATGATTGCCTCCCCAACTTAATGTAGTTTATACGATTACAAAATTAATATTTAAGCCATTTTCTTTACAGCATTTATGATGTCTTGTGCATTTGGTAAACAATACTGCTCAAGTACACTAGTAAATGGAATTGGAGTATTTAAAGCACCTATACGTACTACTGGGGCATCTAGTAAATCAAAATATTCTTCTCCGATTATAGCTGATATCTCTCCGCCATAACCTCCTCTTTTGTTTTCTTCGGTAACAATTACTACCTTATGAGTTTTTTCAATAGATTTTTCAATTAATTCTTTATCTAGTGGATATAATGTACGAGGATCCAATACTTCTACACTAATTCCCTCTTTTTCTAATACCTCTGCAGCAGCTAATGCTTCATTAACCATTTTGCCTGTCGCAATTATAGTCACATCAGAACCTTCTCTTTTTATATCTCCTTTTCCAAGTGGAATTGGCTCAAAGCTGTCTACAGGAGATTTAACTGCATACAATCCTTTATGCTCAATAAACATAACAGGATCTTCATTATCAATTGCAGTAAGCATAAGCCCTAAAGCATCTTGAGCACAGGATGGATAAACAACCTTTAATCCTGGAACATGTGTAACCCATGCTTCTAATGATTGAGAGTGCTGTGCAGCTGCACCTAATCCTCCGCCAGCAGGAAGCCTTACTACCATAGGCAATGAAATTTTTCCACCAAACATATAGCGCATTTTAGCTGCTTGGTTTACAAGCTGATCCATACCAACGGTTAAAAAATCAATAAACATAAGTTCAGCAATTGGTCTTAGCCCTGTTGCTGCAGCACCTACTGCACAACCTATTATAGCTCCTTCAGAAATTGGCGTATCACGTACTCTTTCTCCACCAAATTCATTAAACATACCTGCTGAAACACCAAAGCATCCTCCAAAAGCTCCAACATCTTCACCAAATAACAAGACATTATTGTTTTCTCTCATTCTAATACTCATGCCTTCACGAATAGCTTCTCCATAAGTCATAGTTTTCATCTATTGCGCACCTCCTCGATAATATCTGAATAGACATCTTCAACAGTTTTTTCAACAGAAGGTAGTGGACTTTCATCTGCAAACTTAACTGCTTCTTCTAATTCCTTTGAAATTTCTTCGTCTAACTGTTTGATATCCTCATCACTTAAAATATTATTTTCCTTCAAAAATTCAACAAAACGAGGAATAGGGTCTTTTTTGAACCATTCTGTTTGTTCTTCTATAGGTTTATAAGATCCAGGATCTCCTTCAAAGTGTCCTCTTTGCCTATATGTCTTGCATTCTATTAAAGTTGGTCCAAATCCTTTTCTAGCACGGGATATAGCTTCAGCTGCTGCTTCATAAACTGCTAATACATCATTACCATCAACTGCTATGCCTGGAATACCATATGCAGCACCTCTGTCAGCTATATCTTTAATAGCCTGATGCCTTCCTTGGCTCATAGAAATTCCATAATAATTATTCTCACATACAAATATTATAGGAAGCTTCCAAATGCTTGCTAAATTGAGCGACTCATGGAATGTTCCTTGGTTAGTTGATGCATCTCCAAAGAAACATATGCACACTTTATCAGTGTTTAGATATTTACAAGATAATCCTGCTCCAACTGCAATATTATGCCCTGCTCCAACTATTCCATTAGCGCCAAGTATTCCCTTTGATCTATCTGCAATATGCATGGAACCGCCTTTACCTTTGCAGTAGCCTGTTTCTTTCCCAAAAAGCTCTGCCATCATGTACTTTAATTCTCCGCCTTTAGCAATTATATGGCCATGACCTCTATGAGTACTTGTAATAAAATCATCATCTCTTAAAGATTCACATACAGCTGTTGCCACAGCTTCTTCACCAATATAAAGATGTACAAAACCTGGAATTTTGCCCTCAGCAAACAAATTTGCTGCTTTTGTTTCAAACTCACGTATCTTTTTCATTTTGATATACAAGTTTTTCATTGAATCTTTGTTTAGCTCCATTTGATTTCCTCCTAATTATTTTATTTTTTAGTCTCTTATGCAAACCTCGATAGCAGCTATCGCAACCTCAATGCTATCATCAGTGTCACCAAATTTAGGAACATATAGACCAGGTACATTTAATCCACCCTTTACAGGGTTTACAGTGACCTTACCAACAGGAAGGCATTTTGCAATTGATTCTATATCGATAACTTCTGGCTTGGTTACAGCTACTGTCACTTTAATTAACACATCATTATTTATGTCTAAATTTAATATTTCTGACAATCCACATAAACAGCTTTTGGATATAGCATCCTTGACTGCCTTTTGTGCTGCTTTATTAACATCTTGACCATGAAAATCCATACCAATTCCAAATTCAATAATGTACCTTTTCATTTAATCACCACCATAGAAAAAGTTTAATGGTTTATTAATTTATCAAAATTATAAAAATATCATAAAATAAAAACAGATAATTTTTTCCAAAATCTCAAAGCTTTAGGAGACAATTTTTCGAAAAAGTCTCACATATTTGATACAAATATGATATTTGTGAGATTTTTTAATATCAAAGTGAGATTTTTATATTTATTTTAAAAGTTTAATTGATTTTGGTCTAATTCCTAATTTTTTAACCTTTCTATAACAGCTAGCTCTGCTATATCCTAATTCCATTGCTGCTTTTTCAACGCTTCCTCTGCTATTTATCAATGCTTCTAGTATAGCTTCTCTTTCATCATTTTCTTCTATATCTAAAATGTTATTTGTATATGTTATATCGTTTTGAAACATCATAGTGTAAAAATCTTCTTCTGTTAAAATTTTGTTGTTGCTTACATAGAAAACCCTTTCAATAAAACTTTGAAGTTCTCGAACATTGCCTGGCCAAGAATATTTCTCTAATTCCTCAAGAAATTCTGGATGCATCTCTTTGCTCATTTCAGGATATTTTTCATTTAATCTATTTAAAAATTTTTGAGCACAATAACAGATATCCTTTGTCCTGCTTCTTAATGGCGGGATATCAATCTTAAGTACATTTAACCTATAATAAAGATCCTTTCTAAAATGCCCATATTCTGCCTCTAAACGTAGATTTCTATTAGTTGCTGCAATAATTCTCACATTTAATTTTTTATCCTGTTTGCCTCCTAAGCGCTGAATTTGCAAAGTCTCCACTGCTCTTAGAAGTTTTGCCTGAAACTCTAGCGGCATCTCACCAATTTCATCAAGAAATAATGTACCATCATTTGCTAATTCAAATTTTCCAGGATTACCTTCCTTCAATGCTCCTGTAAGTGCTCCTTTTTCATAACCAAAAAGCTCACTTTCAATATAATCTCTAGGTAATGATGGACAGCTAACAGCAACAAAAGGTCCATCTGATCTACTGCTACCATTATGAATAGCTTGAGCAAAAAGCTCCTTACCTGTCCCACTTTCACCTTCTATTAGTACATATCCATCATAACGTGAAAATTTTTGAGCAAGGCATATAACCCTTTTCATTCCAGGATCTTGTGTATAAATACTATCAAAAGTATACTTTCCACAGTTACCTGTAACTTTATTAACAGATTGTATTAGATGTTCTTGATTTTTTAATATTACAGTAAAGGCTTTATTTCCAGAATCTAAAGTATGAGAGATAGATGCACTGCAATAAAAAATATTACCATTTATCTGCAATTTAGTATCATCAGTATAATAACTGCCACCCTTGTTACTTCTTTGAATTTGTATCCAATCCACATCTGGCATGAGATTACAAAAATCTAAACCTTCAAGTTGGGCAGTATTTAAGCCAAAAGTATTCTCTGCTTTTTTATTTAACCAGATGGTTTTTAAATTTTCATTTAATAAGATAACACTATTAGGGCTTGCATCTAGTGCTGTTCTAAGCAACTTAGCACTATGTAAACTGGCTATTTGAGTTTCTATACTAAAAGCTGCAGCAACTATAAGTCCTAAGGTATGATCATGGGCTTTTGAGTAATGACCTGACATATCTATACATCCTATGACTTCTCCATTTATCCCATGAATAGGAGCTGCAGAACAAGTCCAGTTATGATGAGATTCACAATAATGCTCTGGTCCAACCATTTGTACAGCAGTGTCGTAGTCTAGTGCTACACCAATTGCATTGCTCCCAACTTCCTGATCGCTCCACAGTGCTCCTAGTTGAAATTTAAGACCTTTTGACATCTTTTTAACTTCATCATCACCAAGTGTATCAAGTATATAACCTGCACTATCAGTTAAGACCAAGAGAAAATGAGATCGTTTAACGATTTCATGGACACTTTGCATAATTGGTTTTGCTATACTAATTAAGTATTCGTTTTCAGTAAGGATACTCTTAAATACATTTTCATCAGCTATTTTACCCATACCTGCATATGGGTCTACGCCATAATCTCTGCATTTTTTCCAAGATTTACTGACAACTCTTTTAACGCTATCATCAATAATGCCTTCATGGATAAATTTTATCCAATTTTGTTTTAACTTATTTATGTCCACCTCTGCAGCCTCCAAATATTTAATAAAAATCTTATCTGTTTATTTATGATACTATTTATGATACAACATAATTTTTATTTTTTCAATATCTGAGACGATTTTTTTGTTATTAATTATATCTAGAATATAATACCAACTACATTTCTATATTTCTCACTATTTTCAATATAATTGACACTTTTTAAGATGCTATGATATACTTTGAAAAAAATATGTGATAGAGGTATGAAATGAAATATATTAAAAATGATTGTTTGAATGCTTATTTTAATCTTGCATTAGAAGAGTATATACTTAAAAATTTCCTTGAAGATGATTACATTCTATTGTGGCAAAATGATAATTCAATTATAGTTGGAAGGCACCAAAATACTATAGAAGAAATCAATCCAATAGGTGTTAAAAAACATGGGGTAAAAGTTGTGCGCCGTATTACTGGCGGCGGTGCTGTTTATCATGATTTAGGGAATTTAAATTTTTCTTTTATTTCCAATTGGTCAAAGGAAAATGATTTGATCTATGAAAGATTTCTCTCTCCCGTCATAAGAGGTCTTAAGGAAATAGGAATTAATGCGTATAAAAAGGGAAGAAATGATCTAGTGATTGATGATAAAAAATTTTCTGGCAATGCTCAAGTGATATTTAAAAATAGAATCCTTCACCATGGAACTATACTTTTTAATTCTAACCTATCCCTTATACAAGAATTATTAAATATTGATAAAGAAAAGATTGCTTCAAAAGGTGTAAAATCAGTAATGAGCAGAGTCACTAATATAAAGGAGTATGCAAACCAAGATGTTACTATTGAATTTCTAAAACATGTCCTTCTTAAATCTTTCTCAAAAGAAGAAGATTTTAAAACTATTGAACTTACTGATGTACAGCTAGACGAAGTAAAAAAGATTGCAAAAGAAAAATATGAGACTTGGGAATGGAATTATGGAAATTCAATAAACTCCACATATACAAATTCAAAAAGATTTGAAAATGGCAAAATTGAAGTTAAAATGGTCATTGAAAATGGACTTATTAATGAATGTAAAATATATGGCGATTTTTTATCTTTAAAAAATGTAGATGATATTGAAAGCTTGCTTATTGGAAAAAAATATGATATAGATACTATTAAGGAAATTTTAGATGGATTTAACTTAAAATTATATTTTGGAGAAATTTCACCAAAGGATATTTTGCAGTGCTTTATATAGAAATGTTAACATTTAGCTAACTTTTATATAGAGGTATTAATATTTAGCTGACTTTTACATATAATAGCCATAAATAATACTTAAAAATAGGTTAAAATCTTATGAATAATTGGATTGATATATTGGTATCTCAACGAACTCTACAATTATTTGATGGGGATAATAAACTTATTAAGTCTTATTCTATCGGAATTGGTAAAATAATGACACCTACACCTATTGGCACATATATAATTGTAAATAAACAAACAAATCCTGGAGGATCATATGGTTCGCTTTGGATGGGACTTTCAAAACCTTATTATGGAATCCATGGAACAAATGATCCAAGTTCAATTGGAAAATATGCATCAGAAGGATGTATCAGGATGCATAATCAAGATGTTATAGAATTAGCTTCTAAATCAAGAATTGGGACAAAAGTAGTAATTCGTAAATAGCAAAATAAACCTATAGAATAGATTTTTATCTACTCTATAGGTCCTTTTACTTTTTATATTAGGCTTCTCTTTGTAAATTTAGTATGAAGAAGTTCATGTGCTTTATGGCTTCCTGGTTTTTCAAGGAATTCTTCATAGAGCTTTTGTATCTCAGGATTTTCATGAGATAATCTTAAGGTGTTTCTTTCATCCTCATCATACAAAGCCTTAGCACGTTTTTCTAAAATGCTAAGATCATGATCAAAATAAGGTTGACCGCCTCCACCTACACATCCACAAGGACACGCCATTATTTCAATAGCATGATAATTTGCTTTCCCATCTCTTATATTTTCAAGCAAGGTTCTTGCATTGCCAAGACCATGAGCTATTGCTATATTATATTTTTGTCCTGCGATCTCAACAGCAGCCTCTCTTATTCCCTTTAATCCTCTAAGCTCATCAAATTCTATCTTCTTAAGCTTCTCACCTGTTAACCATTCAGCAGCTGTTCTTAAAGCAGCTTCAATAACTCCTCCAGTAGTACCAAATATAACCCCTGCACCTGTGGATTTTCCCATCATCTCATCAAAATCCTCATCAGGAAGCATATTAAAGCTAATACCTGCTTCTTTTATCATCCTTGCAAGTTCTCTAGTAGATATTACATAATCCACATATCTCATCTCCTCAACAGCTAGTTCAGGTCTTGCAGCCTCATACTTTTTAGCAAGGCAAGGCATAACTGAAACCACCACTAACTTCTTTGGATCGATATTTAATTTTTCAGCAAGATAGGTTTTAGCAATGGCTCCTAACATCTCATGAGGAGATTTACAGGTTGAAGGTATATCTAAAAGCTCAGGAAATTGATGCTCAATAAATTTTACCCAAGCAGGACAGCAGCTTGTTAAAATAGGAAGGCGGCCATTTCCCTTTATCCTCTCTATAAGTTCTGTAGCTTCTTCCATAATAGTTAAGTCTGCTGCAAAATCTGTATCAAACACCTTATCAAAACCAATACGCCTCAAAGCTGCTGCCATCTTACCAGTTACACTCTCTCCAGCAGGTATCTTAAATTCTTCTCCAAGAGCAACCCTAACAGCAGGAGCAGTCTGTACTATTACAAACTTTTCTTTATCATTTATTGCACTCCATACTTCAGCAGTATTATCCACTTGGGTTAAAGCTCCTGTAGGGCATACAGATACGCATTGGCCACAGAAAGTACATACAGTATCTAACATAGGGCTATCAAATGCGGTTCCAATTGTTGTATCAAAACCCCTATGAACTGCAGAATAAACTCCTACAGTCTGAACTTCATTGCACATAGTCTCGCACCTTCTGCAAAGCACGCATTTTTCAGGGCTTCTTATCAAAGAAAAACTTGATGTATCCTTTTCATATTTTGATCTATAGCCATCATATTTTACTTCTCTTATGCCAAGTTCAGCAGCTAAAGACTGAAGCTCACAATTTTGATTTCTCTCACAAACCAAGCAATCCTTTGGGTGATTTGATAAAAACAGTTCTACAATTGTACGCCTGCTTTTAATTGCCCTTATGCTATTTGTCTTTATGATCATTCCTTCAGTCACCTCAGTTGCGCAAGCAGGGAGGAGATTTCTTCTTCCTTCGACTTCTACCATACAAACCCTGCAGGTCGCACCCTTATTTACCATTTTTATATCATGCATATCAAGATGGCATAGAGTAGGGATATGAACTCCGATTTTTTTCGCAGCATTTAGTATAGTAGTACCTTCTTCCACCGAAACCTTAACATTATTTATAGTTAAATTTATCATCTTCCTCCTCCTTATCCCTTCACTATAGCCTTTACAGGGCATTTACTAAAACATACACCGCATTTTATGCACTTCTTACTATCTATTTCATGTGCTTTTTTAGGTTCTCCTGATATACATGAAGCAGGACAGTTTTTAGCACATACAGTGCAGCCTATGCACTTTTCAGGTACTATCTTATATTTTAAAAGCTCAGTGCATTTTCCAGAAGGACAAGTTTTATCGATAACATGAGCTTTATATTCATCAAAGAAATAATTCAAGGTTGAAAGAACTGGATTTGGAGCAGTTTGACCAAGACCGCAAAGAGAACAATCCTTTATTACTGTGCCTAGTTCCTTTAATTCATCTAGGTCATCTAAAGTTCCTTCCCCTTTCGTAATCCTATCTAAAATCTCATGAAGCCTTCTATTTCCAATTCTGCAAGGTGTACATCTTCCACAGGATTCATCAACGGTAAATTCTAAATAAAACTTTGCAATGTCAACCATACAGTCATCTTCATCTAAAACTATCATACCACCTGAACCCATCATGGAACCTATGGATTGAAGGGTTTCATATTCTATAGGCATATCTATTAAATTAAAAGGTATGCATCCTCCAGATGGTCCACCTGTCTGAACAGCCTTAAACTTCTTATTGTTCCTTATACCTCCACCAATATTATAGATTATCTCCCTAAGAGGTATACCCATAGGAACTTCTACAAGACCTACATTATTTATCTTACCTGCAACCGCAAAAACCTTTGTACCTTTGCTCTTTTCTGTCCCTATGGTATTAAACCAATCAGCGCCTTTTAAAATTATAGGACATATATTTGCAAAAGTCTCAACATTATTTATATTAGTTGGTTTATTGAATAGACCAACAGCTGCTGGAAAAGGCGGTTTAACCCTAGGCTCTCCCCTTCCTCCCTGAACTGAGTTCATAAGAGAAGTTTCTTCTCCGCAGACAAAAGCTCCTGCTCCTAGATTTAAGCTTATGTGAAAATTAAAATTAGATCCTAAAATATTATCACCAAGAAGCCCTATAGCTTCTGCTTGCTCTATAGCCTTTCTCAAACGCATAACTGCTAATGGGTATTCTGCCCTTATGTATATGACTCCCTCGTCAGCTCCTATAGCATAACCTGCTATAGCCATAGCTTCTATTATGCTATGAGGGTCACCCTCTAATATAGACCTATCCATAAAAGCGCCAGGATCACCTTCATCAGCATTGCAGATTATATATTTTTTATCCCCTTTTGATCTTTTAGCATGTTCCCATTTTAATCCTGTAGGAAAACCACCGCCACCTCTTCCACGAAGACCGCTCTTTTTAACCTCTTCAATAACATCAGCAGGAGTCATGGAAGTTAAAACCTTTCCAAGAGCTTCATAGCCATCTACAGATATATAATCTTCAATATTCTCAGGGTCTATTATCCCACAGTTTCTTAATGCAATTCTCACCTGGCTTTGATAAAATGGAATATGCCTATGCTCTGAAGTAGTTTCTCCCTTAATAGGATCCTTATATAATAATCTTTCAACAATTCTTCCTTTAAGCACATGCTCATTTATAATCTCTTTTGCATCATCAGGAGAAACTTTAACATAAAAAACATTATCAGGATACACCTTGACAATAGGTCCCTGCTCGCAAAATCCAAAGCATCCCGTCTTTAAAACCTGAACCTCTCCATCTACATTATTTGAGGAAATTTCATTTTTAAGATTTGAAATTAAGCCTTCGCTATCTGAAGACATACATCCTGTTCCACCGCAAACCAAGAGGTGCATCCTGTATTTACTCATACTTTTTTACCTCATTTCCGATTATTGCATCATCAAGCAGTATGCCTTTCATCACATGCTTCTCTATTATTTCCTTTGTCATATCCTTTGTAACGTTACCATACCTTATAGAATCCTCTCCTGGCATCATAACTTCTACTATAGGCTCTGCATAACAAAATCCAATACAGCCTGTAGCAACTACAGATACGTTCTCAAGGTTTTGTGCTTTGACTTCATCTAAAAGAGCATTCATTATCTGCCTTGCGCCAGCTGAAATACCACAGGTGCCCATACCAACAGATATTATAATCCTGTCAGGATTTTCACCTGTCACCCTTAAATCAGTGTTTATTTTTACTCTATCTCTTATAGCTCTTAGTTCATCCAAAGATTTAATCTTGCTCATTTTGTTCCCCTCCTTTATCTTTGTATTCTTTGATGATTTTTCCGACATCATTAGGAGTAACTTTTCCATAAACCTTTCCATTTACAGATACAACAGGAGCAAGACCACATGCACCTACACAGCGCAAAGCATCTAGCGAGAACATTTTATCTTCTGTAGTCTTTCCTACCTCGATATTGAGCTCTTTTTTAAATTCATTTAAGATGTCCTGAGCGCCTCTTACAAAACAGGCTGTTCCCATACATACATTAACCTTATATTTACCTTTTAGAGTTGTATTAAAAAAAGAATAGAAAGTTACAACTCCATAAACCTTGGAAACTGGTATGTGTAATTTTTCTGAGATATGAGCTAAAACTTCACGAGGAAGATATCCATATATATCTTGTGCTTTGTGAAGTACTGTAATAAGTGAACTACTTAAATTATTAAGGCTATCTATAAATTGATCCAACTCATAAAAATCTATAGCACCCTTGCACTCAACTTGTGTCAAAACAACACCTCCAAAATAATGAATTTTTAATGATAAAGTATAAAGATTACAAGGCATAAAGATTCAATATTCCTATAAAAATAATAAGGAAAACTGAATGGTAATACCACTACGTCAATTTTATTCAAAAAATACTAAATATGCAAGCACATAGAATCAACATTTTATATATTATTTAAATAACATCATCTTTGTAATAGCAGCTTCCTTTATTGCTTCAACTGATGATAGTATTAAATCAGTTATTCCTCTATCTATTGAAACAAATTTTTTTATAATTCCTTCTGCTGCAGCAACATTTATATCAGTAAATATATTTATCTTGCTTATTCCCATCTTTATTGTCTTTCTAAAATCATCATCGCTAAGCCCTGAACCGCCATGTAATACAAGAGGAGCTTCAATATTATCTGCAATATTTTTTATCCTCTCAAAATCCAATTTGGGAGGAAATTTATAAGCACCATGGGAAGTTCCAACGGCTACAGCAAGGGCATCGACTTTTGTTTTATCTACAAAATCTTTAGCTTCCTCTGGACTTGTATAATACATCTCTTTATCATTAAGATCTTTATCCCCTTCAATAGAATCTTCATTATCCCCTACATGACCTAATTCACCTTCTATAGTGGCACCAAAGGAGTGAACAATCTGTGCCATCTCCTTCATCTTTCTCACATTTTCCTCATATATATCAAGAGAACAATCATACATTATAGAAGTAAAGCCTAATTCTAAAGCCTTTATGCATATATCTTTATTAATTCCATGATCAAAATGAACAACCACAGGGACGGTAGCTTTTTTTGCCATTGGAATTAAAAAATAAGAAAGCTCCTCTAATGGTCCATAGGGCAATAAAACCTCTGCTGTACCTATAATAACAGGCATATTTTTTTCCTCTGCAGCAGCAATGATTCCTCTTGCCATCTCTAAATTTACCGTATTAAACATGCCGACTGCATATTTACCCTTCTTTGCAGGAATTAAGACATCATTTAAGTTTACAAGCATAATAAAACCCCCTCCTAATAACCTTTATACTTTTCTATACTGCTTTTCCCAACCCTTTTCCATCTTTTTAAATAACTCATCAAAGGATTTAAGACCACTTAATGCATCATATTGTGAAACACAGCATGCACCTGTTGCTGTAGCTAATTTAAGACAAACCTCTAGAGAATATCCGTAAAGACATGCTGCTAAAAATGCAGCAATGCTGGTATCTCCTGCCCCCGTCCCTGATAAAACTCTCTCTGGAATAAAACTAAGCTCAAACCCTTCTTTATCTTTCCATTCTTCAATTTTAAGATCAAATTTTTCACAAATTTCCTTTAGTAAATTAGCTCCTGAAGTTTTATAGTAAATCCCTAAAGCGCCGCATTTTATTAAGACAACCTTTGCACCAAGTCTTAAAAGCTCATCTCCAAGAGGTTTTACATCCTCTTCTATGGATAATATATTTATGATTTCCTCATTATTTGCTCTTTTCTTTAAATCTTCATACTTTTCTCTACTAAGCATAAAACATATTTCTTCAAAACTTGGAACAAAGAAATCTACAAAAGGCAGTACATCTTTAAGAATCTTTTTCCAATCTATAAAAGAAACTTCAGATGATGAATCTATGGAACACATATCCAAAGAAGTTACAACTCCTAGCTCTTTTACCCTTTGAAAAATTCTCTTTAATTCATATCCAGAATTTATATACATATTTCTCATCACAGGAGGATACCCAAAGTGAAATAAATCAGCTTCTTTTATAAATTCAAAGTTTAAATCATCATAACAAAAAGTATCATTTGCACCTGAACTATGGAGAAAGATTCTATCTACATTAGGCAGTGATAAAACTATAGAATAAGAAGTATCCACTTTAGAAGATAGTATCATGCCATCAGATACTCCATATTCTTTTAGTATCGCTAGAACAATTTTACCAAAGTGATCACACCCAATCTTCCCCATAAGCCTTACATCTGTGCCTAATATTTTAATTCCAATACCAGTATTTGCAACTGCTCCTCCAGTGTGAACATCAACGCCTTTCATATGTACCAACTTTCCTGGCATTAAAATCTCATGAAGCCTATCAGTAGATTCTCCAAAGACTGGTGTAATATCAAGGCAAATATGACCTGCTACTACAGCTTTCTTTTTATCTTTCAAAATATCTCCCCCAAACTTATAGATAATAAGAGTATATCCATCGTCAATAACATGCTATAGCCTCTGTATTAATTATAATAATGTAAGCTCAAAAATCAAAGAAATCAAAGAAAATAATTTAAATATAGTATTGACCTTTACTGTTTATAGTGTTATTATAGTATATATACAGTATAAGTGAGGTGAGGGTTTGAATATAATAGTTTCCAATTCAAAGGGCATTCCTATCTATGAACAAATTAAAGAACAGATTAAGCTTGCAATATTAAACCAAGATATCAAGGCAGGAGAAATGCTCCCCTCTATAAGACAGCTTGCCCGCGACTTAAAGATAAGTGTTATAACTACCATGAGGGCATATACAGACCTTGAAAATGAAGGATTTGTAGTAAATGTTCAAGGAAAAGGATGCTATGTTTTACCCCAAAACCAAGAAATAATAAAGGAGCAAAAATTAAAAGAAATAGAAGGTAATTTTATAACAGCAATAGATGCTGCAAGAATAATCAAACTTTCAAAAGCTGAAATTTTAGATATATTAAAATTTTTATTGGAGGAGGATTATTATGAATAATATTCTTGAGATCAAAAACGCAAACAAATCATTTGGAAATTTTCAATTAAAAGATATATCCTTTAACCTCAAAGAAGGGTTTATAATGGGCTTCATAGGTCCAAATGGCGCTGGAAAAACTACTACCATAAAACTCATCATGGATATGATTTCCTTAGACAGCGGAAATATTGACATCTTTGGGTTAGATCACAAAAAGAACATAGAGAGAATAAAAGATGATATAGGGCTTGTAATGGATTATTGCTTTTATGTGGATGAATGGAAAGTCTCTGATGTAGAAAAAGCTGTAAAACCTTTTTATTCAAGATGGGATCATTTGTATTTTTTAAGGCTTCTTGATAAATTTCAAATAGATCCTAAAAAGAAAGTAAAAGAACTATCCCATGGCATGAAGATGAAGCTCACCACTGCAGTTGCATTATCTCATTATCCAAAGCTTTTAATTTTAGATGAACCTACAAGCGGACTTGATCCTGTTGCAAGGGATGAACTTATGGATATACTCCGTGAATTCATATGCGATGAAAATAAAGGTGTTTTATTTTCAACTCATATTACAACAGACCTAGAAAAGACTGCAGATTATATAACCTATATCAGAAATGGAAAGATAATATATTCTGATGAAAAAGACAAGCTTCTAGAAGAATACTCTATAATTAAAGGAAATCTTTCTGCTTTAAGTATTGAAGATAAAAAACATATCATTGGCTATAGAGAATATAACAATGGGTTTGATGGATTGATTGAAACTAAAATGTTTAAAATTTTACCTAAAGGAGCCATACTTGAAGCTGTAACCCTTGATGAAATAGTTGTAAGGATGAACAAAGAAGGAGGTTTTTAAAATGGAAAGAGCAAATTTCTCTAAATTAATATCCTTTATAAAACTTGATTTTTTAAGCCTTAAGCCTTATTCTAAATCTATACTTTTACTTATCATTATGGCTCTTTTCTTTGGTATTTATTTTGGAGAGCCTACCACTGTGATTAGTATAGTGATGGTTTATTTAGTTTTAATAATGTCCTATCCCTTCTCAATTAGTGAAAAAAATAATATGGATTCTCTATATGCAAGTTTAGCTATAAACAGAAAGAAAATAGTGCTTTCAAGATATTTATGTGCTGCTTTTATTGCTATTGCTGCAGTTTTACTATCTGTAGGATTTTCATTCATTGTAAGTATTGCATCTAATAACAAATTTAATTTTGGAGAAATATCCTTTACAGTTTGTATAATGTTGATGTTTTTTTCCTTAGTTATTTCATTTCAATATCCATTATATTTCAAATTAGGATATAATAAATCTAAGATGTATGGGCTTATACCAATATTTATTTTATCATTTGGAGTTATGATACTTTCTTCATCAAATATACAATTTGGGGGTGTATTTAAAGATATAGATATAAATTCCTTGATCAGTGCAAATACTTCGCTTATTAATATATCCTTATTAACACTTTCTGGAATACTTTTAACAATATCTTTCTTTGTATCTTATAAATTTTATAATAAAAAAGAACTATAATATAATAAAATTATAATTAATCTGGAGGGATTTTAATGAAACTATGTCATGTCACCATTTATGTCAAAGATTTGGATGAATCTTTACACTTTTATGAAAATATATTAGGTCTTACTATTAAGAGGCAATTTGCAGCAGGACCTAATACTCAAATTGTATTCTTTGATGCAGGTACTGCAGAGGTAGAGTTAATCTATGATAAAACAATTTCCACAATCAACATAGGAAAAGATATATCTTTAGGTTTTAATGTACCTTCTTTAGATAAAAATATAAGCGAATTAAAAGAAAAATGGAATTTAACTCCCAGCAATATAATAAAACCTAATCCTCATATTCAGTTTTGTTTTGTATCTGACCCTAACGGAGTAAATATCCAGTTCTTTGAAAATATTGATTGATTAAACCTACTGTAAAGGAGCTAACATTTTGGAATTTAAAGATTTATGCAACAAGGCAAGGGAAGTTTTAAATCCTCGCAAACTATCTCATTATGCAGAAGCAGGAGGAGTAGCTTCTGCACTCTTAACTGATAAAGGCAATGTATATGTCGGTGTATGCATTGATACATCCTGCAGCATGGGATTTTGTGCAGAACACGCTGCTATATCCTCCATGATCACTGCAGGAGAAAGCAGAATCTTAAAAATAGTCGCTATAGGTAAAAATGGCATAATGCCTCCTTGTGGAAGGTGTAGAGAATTTATCTCTCAAATTCATGACGAAAACTTTAAAACTGAAGTTATGATTTCTGATACTAAGATTGTGACCATAAAAGAACTACTTCCCTGTGATTGGAAAGTAAAGGGATAGTGAATTTGTTGAAAAAGGCTGGAAAAAAGTATGATGCATAAACGTCATGAATTGATAATGGAATTACTTTATACAAATAAAATAATCAATAACACTGAAATCATAGATAAATTCTCAATATCACCTGAAACTGTGAGAAGAGATTTAAAATATTTAGAAAATAAAGGATTATTAAAAAGGGTATATGGTGGTGCTGTTTTAAAATCTCCTATGGGGATTGAGCCTGAATTTTCAAGGCGGGAAGTTTTAAACCTTGAAGAAAAAAGAGCCATTGCACAAAAAGCTTCTTCATACATAGAGGATGGAGATACCATCATAATAGACCTTGGTACCACACCTCTTGAAGTAGCTAAAGCTATAGAAAATAAAAATAATTTAAAAATTTTGACAAACAGCATAAATGTAGCACTAGAAACTTTAAAAAATGATAAAAATACAGTATATATGCTAGGTGGTCATTTAAGAAAAGGAGAAAATGCAACTTCAGGATTTCTATGTGAAGAGAACTTAAATCACTTTAGAGTAGATAAAGCTATAATAGGCGCTGCAGGGATAACCTTAGAATCAGGAATTACAGATTTCTTTGATAAAGAAGCTCAAGTTAGAAAAAAGATGATAGAATCAGCAAATAACGTCATTGTAGTTGCAGACTATAGCAAATTTGGAATAACTGCTTTTTGCAAGGTATGCGATCTTTCACATATAAATATGATAATAACCGATTGGAAAACCCCAAAGACAACCTTAAATCAATATAAAAACAACAATATAAATATCATAGTTGCAGAAAAAAATGTTAAATAATATTAAAATAATAAGATGGGAAAATCCCATCTTATTTTGCATTGCCAGTGGTTATAATATCAATTCCAGTGTTTAAAATATCTCTTATAACCACTTCATTTCTATTTATTGGAGGCTTAAGCTTTACCTTTTTAATTTCATCCATACACCTTAATTGAAGATCCTTTGGAATTTTTCCCCTTGATCTCACTGCCACAGTAGGAAAATCTTCGCTCTCTACTCTAACTATAGAAGTCAATATCCTCACAGGATTTTTAAACTCTAAAATTGCATACTCTTCCCCTCTTTTGCAAGAAAACCCTGAAACTTCAAGAGCATCTTCACCTTTAGGTATAACATCTATCTCACATCCAACAGGACATACAATACAAGTCACTTTCATATTACTCCCCCTTTAAAATTTCAATTGTTATATTATCAACTATTGATTTAAATATATCTTTATTTAAAGTAATAGATTCAATCTCACCAGGATTTACCCTTATGGATTTTTTATTAATCAATTCCTTCCCACCAGAATAAACCTTTATCTTCACATGTTTATCTGGATTTATAACTCTAAAATAAACATCTACATCTTCCATATCTTTATATACTGATATATATTGAGGACATATATACCTTACATTATTTCCAGCTATCAATTTAACCTTGTAAACTTCACCTAAATCTTCTCCTAGGGATAATCTTGCAGCAAACTTACCTGCTAAATAGCTCTCTTTAGATACATTGTCCACCAAATCATTTACATGAACCACATTTCCTGAGGCAAATATTTTTTTATTAGAAGTTTGCATACATTGATTGACTATAGGTCCATTTGTAACAGTAGAAATTTGAATCTCTGCTTTTTTTGTTAATTCATTTTCAGGGATAAGTCCCACTGATAGGAGCAATGTATCGCACTCAATAAATTCTTCTGATGATTTTATAGGAATTTTATTCTCATCAACCTTAGCTATGACTACTCCAGAAACCCTATTTTTACCAACTATATTTGTAACTGTATGAGATAATAAAAGAGGTATATTAAAATCTTCTAAACATTGAACCTTATTTCTAGTAAGTCCTGCTATATAGTCCATTATCTCTACAACTAATACAACCTCTGCTCCCTCTAAAGTAAGCCTTCTCGCCATTATCATTCCAATATCCCCAGAGCCTAAAATAACCACTTTTTTTCCTACCATTATGCCTTGTCTATTTATCAACCTCTGAGCAGACCCTGCTGTATATATTCCAGCTGGTCTTGTGCCAGGTATTTTAATATTACCTCTTGTCCTCTCTCTACATCCCATAGCGAGGATAACAGCATCAGCACTTACTTTTATCATCCCTTTTTCAGAATTAACGCATAATATATCACCATTTTCATCTATATCTAAAACCATGGTATTTAATAACTCATTGACATTAAGCTTCTTTGTCTCATCCTCAAACCTCCCTGCATATTCAGGACCAGTCAACTCCTCATTAAATATTTTAAGCCCAAACCCTGGGTGAATGCACTGCTGCAATATTCCTCCTAAAGAAGAGTCTCTTTCAATTATTAAAACATCCTCTGCACCATTTAATTTAGCAGAATTTGCTGCAGCAAGTCCGGCAGGACCTCCTCCAATAACTGCCACATTGCAATTTATGTTAAACATGTTAAACACCTGCCCATCTATCTAATCTTACCTATTACCATATTAGAACCTATATTGCCCTTTAAAACATCCTCTTCTTTTATACCTAACTCTCTCCTTAATATCTCTATGACCCTTGGACCACAAAACCCACCTTGACATCTTCCAAGACCTGCTCTTGTCCTTCTCTTTATGGCATCAACAGATTTTGCTCCAATTGGTCTATTTATAGCTTCTATAATCTCTGCTTCTGTTATAGTTTCGCAGCGACAAATTACCTTACCATATCTAGGATTTTGTTTTATCAAATCCTCCCTATCTTTATTTGAAAGATTGCTAAATTTCTTTATTCCAATCCTATATCCATTATAATTTTCTTTAAACTTAACATCCAATCCATTTTCAAATAATAAATCAACAACATATTTTGAAACTGAGATAGAAGCAGTGAGACCTGTGGACCTTATTCCTGAGAGCTGCACATATCCATATATATCATCAAACACATCGATATTAACACCTTCTGGATTTCTATTTGGTCTTAACCCACAATATTGGGTTATTGTATCCTTTATATTTATATTTGGAACGAGCTTTTTAACACCTTTTTCTATCTCATCTAAACCCTCAGATGTTGTTGATTTATCTTCTTTATCAGTTAATTCCTCAGCAGTAGGACCTACTAGCATATTTCCATCTATAGTCGGAGCTATTAGTTTTCCTTTAGTTAATTTTGTAGGAACTGGCAAGATGATCTTTGAAACCTTGCAGGACGTATTTTTATCCAATATAAAAAATTGTCCTTTTCTTGGATTTACATAAAAATTGTCTTTATGGACCATTTTGGCAATGGCATCACTAAACAATCCTGCACAGTTTATCACATATTTTGCTTCTATATCGCAACTATTGGTCTTAACATATTTTACCTTCTTATCCTCTACTATTATATCCATGACCTTTGTATTTAACATAAACTTAACACCATTATCATAAGCATTTTCACAAAGAGCTACAACAAATAAAAATGGATCTATTATGCTTTCTCTTGGTATATAAAGCCCTGCTAAAACATCAGGATTTACATTCCCTTCAAGTTTTAAAACATCTAAAGAAGATAGATATTCTACATCATATACATTGTTAAGAAATGCTTTTTTCTTTATGCTTTTAAGATTTATAAGCTCTTCTTCACTAATTGCAGGTAAAATAGCACCAACTCTCTCAAAAGGTACATCTAAATTTTTACAAAGCTCATCATACATTGGATTTGCAGAGACTACAAGCTTTGATTCAAGACTGCCTGGTGCTGCATCAAAGCCTGTGTGTATAATAGCACTATTTGATTTTGATGCATCTCCTCCTATATCCTCATTTTTATCAACAACTAAAACATCAACCTCATATTTTGATAATTCACGAGCAAGCGAGGACCCAACAGCTCCTGCACCAATGATCAATACATCAGTTCTTAACATATTTTCTCCTTTCAAATGGAAAGCTAAATAGTATTAAATCTTTATATTTCCTTTTTTTCTTCCCAATCTTTTGATCTTTCAACAGCTTTATGCCATTTATATAGCAAACTCTCCCTCTCATCTTTAGACATTTTAGGTTCATACCTCTTTTTAAGCTTCCATGACTTATAGAGATCATCAAACCCAGAATAATCCCCAACTCCAATAGCAGATAAGAAAGCAGCTCCAAAAGCTGTGGTTTCATTTATCACTGGAACATCTACAGGAATTCCTAATATATCTGCTTGAAACTGCATTAGGAAATTATTTGCAGTAGATCCTCCATCCACTCTCATAACATCAACATTTATAGATGAATCCTTTATCATAACATCTAAATTATCCTTTATTTGATAAGCTATGCTTTCAAGAGTTGCACGAACTATATGCTCTCTTGTAGTTCCTGCAGTTAAACCTATCATCGCCCCCCTTGCATATTGATCCCAGTGAGGAGCTGCAAGTCCAACAAAGGCAGGGACAAAATATAGCCCCCCAGTATCTTTTACTGACATAGCCATCTTTTCTGTAATACTTGCACTTTCAATTATCTTAATTCCATCACGAAGCCATTGAATTGCAGCTCCTGTTATATATACTCCTGCATCTAATGCAAAAGTTATCTTTTTATTAAGCCCCCAGGCAACTGTAGTTAAAAGTCCATTTTCAGAATAAATTGGTTTATCACCAGTATTCATCAGCATAAATGCTCCAGTTCCATATGTAGTTTTAACAGATCCTTGTTTAAAACAAGCTTGACCAAATAATGCAGATTGCTGATCTACAATAGAGCCGGATATGGGAATCTTACATCCAAATAATTCATCATCTGTATATCCAAATATTGTAGCACTATCTTTAATCTCTGGAAGCATCCTCTCTGGTATATTCAAAATATCCACTATCTCTTTATCCCATCGACCTTCATGGATATTTAAAAGCATTGTCCTAGATGCAGTTGAATAATCAGTCACATGAGATTTCCCCCCTGTAAATTTCCATATAAGCCATGAATCAAGGGTTCCTGCAATAAGATCTCCCATCTCTGCTTTTTTTCTTGCACCTTCTACATTATTCAAAATCCATCTTATTTTAGTTCCGCTAAAATAAGAATCTAATAAAAGACCAGTTTTATATCTTATTACAGATTGATGCTTTTCTTTAAGTGTATCACAATATTCAGCTGTCCTTCTATCCTGCCATACAATAGCATTATACACAGGGTTCCCAGTATTTTTATCCCAAACCATCACAGTTTCACCTTGATTGTCAATGCCAATTGACCTTATATCTTTAACATCGATATTACCTTTTTTTAATGCAGTGCCTATGGAATCTAAAACAGCATTCCATATTTCAATAGGATCATGTTCTACCCATCCTGGTTTAGGATAATATTGAGTATGTTCTTTGTAAGCATTTGATACGATATTCCAATTTTCATCTAATACTAAAACCGTAGTTCCAGTGGTTCCTTGATCTAAACCTATATAATACTTAGGCATACTAAATCCTCCAAACTTCTTAAATTTAATCAAGCCTTTGCGCTTGATTTAGATATTTCTTTGCTCTTTTTTATTTCTGCTTCTAAGTCTTTGCTAAAATAAAGAGCAATTGCTACAGCACATACTCCTGCAATTAATTTTGCAATAACCACAGGGATTATCATATCAGGCTTAACTCCAGCAGTAAAGCCTAAGTGATCTCCAAGAGCCGCAGTTGCAGGAACAAGCCATGCAGTATTTACAACCTTTCCTTTTGGGTTCATATCCTTCATCATTTTATAAACTGGTATGGAATTTGCAAGAGTAAAAACAAGACCAGCAGCACTTGTAGCATCTAGTCCAATTTTTTTACCAACAGCATTTAGAGGCTTGTCTAAAGCTTTCACAAGAAGGGTTAGGATAGGAAAAGTTCCAAGAAGCACTATTCCAATTTGAGATATTATGCTCATACCATCCATTAAAGGAGCCATTCCAGGAATGATGACGATTCCAGTTAAAAACTCAAAAGCAGATGCAGCAAGTCCTAATGTAATAACGATTACAATAAATTTCCCAAACAAAATAGAACCTTTAATCATCTTATCTTGAATAAATCTAAGCCCTAAAACAAGAAGCAATGACAATATTATTACAGGAACGCTGTTTATCAAAACCATGCCTATATCAAATCCTGCAATAATTCCTCCAACTAAAGTTCCTATAGGAATAGTTATGAGTCCAATAAGTAGACCTTTTGCAAAGAAAGGTTGATCTTCTTTCTCTATAAGCCCAAGACCTACAGGTATAGAAAAAACTATGGTGCATCCTAACATAGAAGCAACTATCAATCCAGACAAAAGACCAGCCTGTTCATTTTGTGCAAGCTCCATAGCAAGAGGATATCCTCCCATATCATTTGCAAGGATAGAACCAAACATAGCAGGGTCTGCTCCAATTAACTTAAATAATGGGATGATTACAGGTCCTAACAGATTAGATATAACTGGAGCAAGGGTTACAATACCTACCATTCCAAGAGCTAATGGTCCCATGGAATTAAATCCTTCTTCAAACTTTTCTCCAAGTCCAAACTTATTTCCAATCATCCTGTCAAGACCACCTAAAAGAATACCAAAAGCCATAATCCAAATTATGATCTTATCAAAGGTCATTTTTACGCCCCCTTTTATTTATTATTGATTAAAAAAATTCTCACCTCACTTTATAAATGTGGTTTTTAGTGTAATTATGATCATATTATTATTATATCTATATGTATATAATAAATTTTCCACAATAATTTGTCAATAATCGTTTACATCTTTTCATTATTCATAATGAACTTTATAAGCTTTGATTAAATTTCAATCTTAAATAGAATATCATCACATAGCGCATATAATTAAGTTATGATATAATTATTAAATATTTCTACTATTCGGAGGGTTAGTATGTCCAAATCACATCAAAGTTTTATAAGAAACTTTTCAATTGTTGCACACATAGATCACGGAAAATCAACTCTTGCAGATAGGCTTATTGAATTTACAGGGACTTTATCTTCAAGAGATATGGAAGATCAAATATTAGATAATATGGAACTAGAGAGGGAAAGGGGTATAACCATTAAAGCTCAGGCTGCAAGGTTAATTTACAAAAGAGATAATGGTGAAGAATATATCTTCAATTTAATCGATACCCCTGGACATGTAGACTTTAATTATGAAGTTTCAAGAAGCCTTGCTGCATGTGAAGGGGCATTACTAGTGGTAGATGCAACTCAAGGTATACAGGCTCAAACACTTGCAAATTGCTATTTAGCAATCGATAATAATCTTGAAGTAGTTCCTGTTATAAATAAGATAGATCTGCCTAGTGCAAGACCAAATGATATAAAAAAAGAAATCGAAGATATCATAGGTATAGATACAAGCTATACACCTTTGATCTCAGCAAAGACTGGAGAAAATATAAAAGATGTGCTAGAGTGCATTGTGGAGCATATCCCAGCACCTTCTGGTGATGAAGATGCACCTCTTAAAGCTTTAGTATTTGATTCTTATTACGATACATATAAAGGTGTAGTTTGTTATGTACGGATAATGGATGGAAAAGTAAATACTGGTGATAAAATTAAATTTATGAATACAGGTAAAGTGTATGATGTTACAGAGCTTGGAGTCTTCTCACCTGGCTTTACCCCTAAAGATGCTCTATATACTGGAGAAGTAGGCTATATCACAGGCTCTATTAAAAATATAAAAGATACAAGGGTTGGAGATACCATAACATCCTCAACAAATCCAACTAAAAAAGCCCTTCCTGGTTATAGACCTGCTGTTCCTATGGTATTTTCAGGTATATACACTGTAGATGGTGCAGATTACGGAAATTTAAAAGATGCTTTAGAAAAACTCCAGTTAAATGATGCTGCCCTTTTATTTGAACCTGAAACATCTCAAGCTTTAGGTTTTGGTTTTAGGTGTGGATTTTTGGGATTATTGCATATGGAGATAATCATGGAAAGGCTAGATAGAGAGTTTAATTTAGATTTAATATCAACTGCTCCATCAGTAATATATAAAATAGAAAAAAATGATGGAACTATTTTAGATATAACAAATCCAACTAATTTCCCAGACCCTACAACGATTCTAAAAAGTGAAGAGCCTATTGTGGAAGCTTCCATTATAACACCTTCTGAATATGTTGGAGCTATTATGGATCTTTCCCAAAATAGGCGTGGTACATTTAAGGATATGCAATATATAGAGGAGACTAGGGTTATTTTAAAATATGATATTCCGCTTAATGAGATAATCTATGACTTTTTTGATACACTAAAGTCAAGAACTAAAGGGTATGCTTCTTTAGATTATGAATTAAAAGGATATACTCCTTCAAAGCTTGTTAAACTTGATATCCTATTAAATGGAGATATAATAGATGCTCTCTCCATGATAGTTCCAGAAGAGAGGAGCTATCTAAAGGGAAGAAACATAGCTGAAAAACTAAAAGAAATAATCCCAAGGCATATGTTCGAAATTCCAATTCAAGCTGCAATTGGAGGAAAGGTAATAGCAAGGGAAACAGTAAAAGCTATGAGAAAAGATGTCCTTGCAAAATGCTATGGTGGGGATATTTCAAGAAAGAAGAAATTACTCGAAAAACAAAAAGAAGGTAAAAAGAAGATGAGGCAATTTGGAAGTGTTGAACTTCCACAGGAAGCTTTTATGGCTGTTTTAAAAAATGATGATTAAATTAAAGCTCTTAGGCTTAATGCTTAAGGGCTTAACTTAATATTAACCAAAATGGACTTTACTCTGATTTATAGATTTTAGAACAAAGCCCATATTTATCTAAAATAGGTATATTTTAGTATTTTTGTATATCCTCATAATTAAAATTAGGGGTTTTACGGGTATTGTTTGATAAATTGTTTACTCTTCAATTTCTATAAAGCCACTAATTATATCCACTACTTCAAAAACTATATCTTTTGGCACTCTTTCAATAAATTCATAGTTCCTTGCATTAATATCTAGGATCCTTGACTGGTCACAGAGGATTACGCCACTTGTTTTTATTCTTTCATCAAGCTTTATATGGAAAGGGTGATTTTTATCTGTATGTGTTATTGGGCAAACAATGACCATCTTTGAAAATCTGTTGAATTGTTCATTACTTATAACTATTGCAGGTCTTCTTCCTTTTTGTTCATGCCCTGCTTGTGGATCAAAATCCAATCTTATAATATCCCCTTGTTTTACCATACTTCATTACCTAAAGGCTTTCCCCAATCAATTTCAGTAGGCTCTTCATCATCTTGCTCTACTTCTTTTAATATTAATTCCATGTCTTTGTTATAATACTCTTCAAGTCTTTGTTTAAATGTCTTATGTGTGTTTTTTGCCATTACTTTTTTTATTATAATTTTATTTTCCTCAACAATAATTTGAACTAAATCGTTTTCTTTTAAAAAAGCAAGATCCAAGACTGCTTTAGGCAACCTTATAGCTTGACTATTACCCCAACGCTGAATTGTTCCTGTCATTATAATCAACTCCTTTCACTAAAAGTATATACAATGTTTCTACGTTTGACAATACAATTTTAAATTATTTTATTTAAACGCTATGTATTTTCCTAGTATAGTTAACGTATGAAATATGGGCGGTACCCCCTATAAATTATAACTAACAACTGATAATATTCTAATAAAACACTATTAAATTTATAATTAATTTTTACATTTTTGATTGATTACTAAAGAAAAAAGGAAGGAAAATGAAAATAATGAATAAAAGAGAAACAAATTTTAACTATATTCCATCTATTGACGGTTTGCGAGCTTTTGCAGTTATCATGGTTGTACTCTACCATTTAAATATCCCTTTTTCTAAAGGAGGATATTTGGGTGTCACCATGTTTTTTGTGATTTCAGGTTACTTAATTACAGATATTTTGCTGAATAATTTAGAAAACGACCATAGTATTGACTTTAAAAATTTCTACATACGGCGTGCAAAACGTTTATTGCCAGCAGCTGTATTGGTAATAATCTCTACAATCTCAATTGTTACACTATTTCGTTCTGATTTACTTTGGAGGGTAAAAGAGGATTGTTTACCTGCATTATTCTATTTCAGTAATTGGTGGAATATTTTTCACAATGTCTCATATTTTGAGGCATGCTCAACTCCCTCGCTTTTCCTACATTTTTGGTCCCTTTCAGTAGAAGAGCAATTTTATATATTTTGGCCTATTATTGTTTTTATAGTTATGAAATTTAGTAAGAGAGTCAAAGTACTTTGTGCAATCACAGTGATACTAATAATTATTTCTGCCATGGAAATGTTTGTTTTGTATAATCCATATGTTGATCCAAGTAGAGTGTACTTTGGTACTGATACAAGAATTTTTTCTATTTTAATTGGCTCAATTATGGCGATGATAATACCAATCAGGAAAATTGCTACAAAAAAATTCTGTAACTTATTAGTCATAGGGATCCTCAATTTGATAGGATTTTTATCATTTGCTATTATTATTATAATGCTCATAAAGTTAAACGAAAGTAAAAGTTTTACATACCAAGGTGGAATGTTCATCTTTTCCCTGTTGTGTGCAATTCTACTTGCTATCTGTGTACAGCCGCAAACTGTATTTAGTAAGATTTTTGCTTTTTGGCCTCTTAGTAAACTTGGAAAAATATCTTATGGGATTTATTTGTGGCAATATCCAGTAATAATTTTAACTTATCCAACAGTTAATACAGGAAGCATTAATATTCCACTTTGTATTGGACTATTTGCTTTAGTGGTTGTTTTAGCTGCTCTCTCATATCATTTTGTAGAGCACCCATTAAGATATGAAAGTTTTAAAGATTTGATCCATAAAAAAACCCATCCAATAAAGAAAATTTTTGCAGCTATTCTTGTTGCACCAATTATCATCTCTTTATATGGTTTTTCAATAAAACATGACAATAAAGAACATATAAAAAATCATATTGAAAGCACATTGGATATGAATTCAAGTCTACCAACAACAAGTTTAGAAGTCCAGCAAGCCCCTTCATCATTAATTCCTGCAACTGTTGAAATATCATCTCCTTCAGGAACATCACAGTTAGGAACATCGTTACAGTCTGACACTGTATCAAGCGATGTTGAACTCACAGCAATAGGAGATTCAATAATGATCGACATGTTGTTTGATCTGAAAGAATACTTTCCTAAAGCTTATGTGGATGGAAGAGTTGCACGAAAGTTGTGGCAGGTGGTTTATCCATACGATAATCATGAAAGCGATCTAACTTCAATTACTTCCAAAACTAATATCGGCAAAATAGTTGTTATTGCGCTTTCTTCAAATGGTGTGGTTTTACAATCAGAGATCGACAGTGCTATGAGTCAAATTGGACCAGATCACAACTATGTTTTCTGTAACACTCGAGTACCAAATTCTTGGCAAGATTCCAACAATGCCCTTATCAATTCTTTGCCTGAAAAGTATCCAAACGTTCGTGTAGTGGATTGGTATTCAATCAGCGCAAATCATGATGAATACTTTATAAAAGATGCTGTTCATCTCACTTCTCAAGGTGCACAAGTGTATGCTGCTGCTATTGCCTCCGTTATAAAAGATGCAGGCTGGGATTAACAAAAACAATTCTACTTAAAAGTAGATATATATTTATTTTGATTTTCAAAATTATCCCTCCTTTATCAAGTAAACATTTTAACTAGTAACTAGTAATAAGTTGCATTTTTTAGGATTATGGCTATAATAATATTAAATATTAAATTGGTCAGAGGTGAGTTTGTGTATATACACCGTCATATAGAAAATACAATTAAACGAGTAGAGAAGATGTTCGGGGCTGTGATGGTTACTGGTCCTCGTCAAGTTGGAAAAACTACACTGCTTAAAAAGGTTGTTGGTGATATGCTCTACGTGACACTTGATGATCCAATTATGTTGCAATCTGCTATAAATGAACCAGGAACTTTTTTCAAAAATATGCCTCCACCTGTATTTGTAGATGAAATCCAGTATGCACCAAATCTTTTTCCATACATAAAAATAATAATTGATAACGAAAAGAAGAAAGGTCAATTTTACTTATCTGGATCTCAACAGTTTAAGATGATGAAAAATGTCAGTGAATCTTTAGCAGGACGGCTTGGTATCATGAATCTATTAGGATTTTCTTTGCGTGAAATATTCAGTGTTGATTTTTATAATCCATTTATACCAAATCACGATTATTTTGAAAATAGACATAAATTTGTAAAAGAAATTGAATATAAAAATGTTTGGGAAACCATTCATCGAGGAACCATGCCAGAATTATACTTAAATAAAAGCTATGATTGGAGTACATTTTATGGCTCATATGTTAGAACTTACATTGAGCGTGATGTACGAGAACTTACCCAAGTAGGAGATGAAGTTAAGTTCTTGAGATTTATGACAGTAATTGCAAGTTGCACTGGGCAGCTCTTAAACCTTTTATCAGTGGCACGGGATGTTGGTATAAGTCAACCAACTGCAGAGAGGTGGTTATCTATTCTAATTGCATCCAATCTAGTTTATCTGCTTCAGCCATATTATAATAATATCACAAAACGTGCGATTAAGACACCAAAGCTCTATTTTCTTGATACAGGACTTGCAGCATATCTGACTCGTTGGAATACCGTTGATGTATTGATGAATGGTGCAATGGCAGGAGCATTTTTTGAAACATTTATAATTTCAGAAATTATAAAAAGCTATTATAATGCTGGAGTTTTAGACTTACCATTGTATTTTTACCGTGATAAAGAGCAAAATGAAATTGACCTGCTTATTTGGCAGAACGGCTTCCTCCATCCAATCGAAATAAAGAAACATGCTGATCCTAGGAAAGATGATATAGCAGCATTTTCACAGCTTGATAAACTAACAGAATTAAAAAAAGGCGAAGGTTGTATCATCTGCATGTATGATAAATTTACAGCATTAGAGAAGGATGTAATGATTGTACCAGTTAATTTTTTATAAAGCATATGAATATCCAAAAATTTCTTTTAACTTTGGAATTAAACTAGAAACTAAACCACTATCGGCTAAAAGCCGATAGGTTTAAATTGCGGCTAGAAGCCGCCTAAAGAATCTCCAATGTTAAAATTGTCTACTTTCATAGTTTCTGCTACATCCTGGTTTTTAATATATTCTGCTATTACATCATCAGTTACATTTCCGCTACTTGCTACAAAATATCCTCTTGCCCAAATATGTCGACCCCAATATACCTTATTCAATTATTTATATTACATTTGTAGTTTTCTTGATGTATATCCTTTTATATATTGAACCAGTTTACTTGCTGATAGATGTGGTGGTACTGATACTAGCAAATGTATGTGATCTCTTGATACATGTCCTGCTATGATATCTACTCGTTATATTTACATACTCCTCGTATTAATTCCCTTGTTCTTTCAGCTATTTTCCCTGATATTACTGGTTTTCGATATTTTGTTATCCACACTATATGATATTTTATATCATATGTACAATGAGCTGACTTTCTATAGTTATCCATTTTTTTCACCTCTTGCTTAGTGTTTCTCAAGAGGCTTTTTCTTAATCCAAGCAGGTTAACCTAAAGGTTTCGCCTAGAAGGCGAGGGTTTTAACCCCATTATACAGACAATTATACAGACAATAAAAAAGAGAGTAAAAAACATCATAGTTTACTAGGAATACTCTCTTTTTACCTATTTGACACTCCCCATAGCTAAAGCAATGGGATTCTTTGGTGGTAGTCTCTAGGTCCATTTCTGTTAAGAGTAGTTCCCCAAAGCTTAGGGCATGTCATTGCCCCTCCTAAGCCAGTACATATAGTAGCTTAGGCTATGGCTCTATTACCAAACCAT
>JAVBPQ010000089.1:0-29113 GCA_031549525.1 Clostridiaceae bacterium
TGGAAAGACTACATTTATTAAAAAACTCCTAAAAGGTTATAAGAATGAAAATATAGTGATTTTAGAAAATGAGTTTGGCGAAATAGGAATAGATGGAGAAATCCTTGAAAGAGATGGCTATAAGATGGTAGAAATATCAACTGGATGCATATGTTGTCTCATGCAAGGGGATTTCATAGAAACTATGAAAAATATTATTGAAGATACAAAACCTGATAGGATAATAATAGAACCTACAGGTATAAGTATTTTAAGCGATATTGTAAAGATATTGAAGAAGGATCCATTTCATAAGATGTTAGTCATCAATTCCCTCATTACAATTGTGGACTCAGAGAATTATTTAGAGCAATGTGAAATCTTTGGAGAATTTTTTCAGGATCAGATTACCTATGCCACTGAGCTTACTTTTAGCAAGATTCAAAACGTAGACGAGGAAACTTTAAAAAATATAATGATATCAGTAAGAGAAATGAACTCTTCTGCTCCAATTATTGCAAAAAATTGGGATGATATGAGTTTAGACGAATTTTACGGTTATTTAAATGGAGATAATGTTTTAGATTATGATAAAGAAATGTTAGAGCCAGATAAAAGATCTTGTAGGGAACATAAATTTTCAACCTTTGCAATGAAATTAGATAATACAATTTCTAAAAAGTATTTAGAGAATTCTCTAATAAAGCTTCAATCTGGAGAATATGGGCAAGTTCTAAGAGGTAAAGGATTTTTAAAATGTGATGATGGAAATTATGAATTTAGTTATACAAATAAGGTGTTTAAAATAAGCGAAGTGGAAGATGATGTGAGCTGCAATATATGTTTTATTGGAGTAGGTCTTAATAAAAATAAATTAAATGCTTTATGGAAAAGAAATCCTATTAAATTGAGTAAAATGAGGTGCTTAAAATAATAGTTGATGTTTTAATTGATAGCTTTAAAGATGTAATTAAAATGATACCCATTATGTTTCTAATGATATTTCTATCAGATATATTGGTGAGTAAAATTAATATGGTAAAAGCACATGATTCACTCTATGGAGTGTTTACTGGTGCACTTTTAGGAATAATTCCTCAATGTGGAATTCCTGTTGGTTTTGCTGAACTTTATGGAAAATCAATGATTGGAATTTCAGTTCTTTTAGCTGTGTTTTTATCAAGTTCTGATGAGGCCATCATAATTGCAGCAGGCCATTATAACATTTACTTTATAATAAGCCTCATATTTACAAAGGTTTTAGTTGCTGTTATTTTTGGAGTGATTCTTCATTTTATATTTAAAGATAAACAGAGTAAAGTTATGGATGAAAAATATGTAAATGTTTCTTGCAAAAAAGATTCTAAAATAGGAGATTTATTAATTAAGAGTTTAAAGAGTACTATAAGCATTTCAATTTATGTATTTATAGCTGCTTTTTTAATAAATTTAACCATTGAGTTAATTGGACTTGAGAGGCTAAATGAGTTTCTTATAAATACAAAATATATTGGACCAGTTATAACTTCATTTATTGGCCTCATTCCAAGTTGTGCATCTTCTATTTTTTTGATGGAAGCTTATATGGACAATATAATAGGATATGGCGCATTAATAAGTGGCTTGTGTGCAAATTCAGGATATGGAATACTTGTGATTTTTAAAACTATGCCTTTAAAAAATGCCATTAGGTTAACTCTTACCTTGGTATCTATAAGTATAGTTGCTGGAGAAATAATTTTATTTATTATGGGGTGATATAAATGGAAGCATATTCATGTTCTTCTGAAAATCTTGAAAAGGTACCAGAAGGTTTATTGAAAAAAGAAAATATAAATTTTCCTAATGTGCATTTTGATTTAGATCAAATGATTGCGTTATCTAATGGAATTAGGGAATCTAAAGGAGATTTATTTAACTATATTCCTTTTTGTTTAACTGTTGAAGCTGAAAGTTTAGGCGCTATAATAAATTTAGGTGATGAAAGAGTTGGTCCTAGGGCTAAAGAATGTCGCTATAAGGATATTTCCGAACTTTTAAATATTAATTATGATGTTGATTTTAATTCAGGCAGGATTAAAACTGTTCTTGATGCTATTTCTGAAATTTCAAAACATAATTATGTGATTTTAAATGTAAATGGAGTTTTTAGCATATTATCATCATTAGTTGATTCAAATATATTGTATAGGGCTATGAGAAAAGAAAAAGAATCAGTTCTTGAAGTGTTAAAAAACATTGAAGGTTTAATTTTAAGATTTACAAAAGAAGCATTAGAAAGAGGATGTAAAGTAATATCTTATGCAGATCCTGCTGGTGATATTAAAATAATGGGTCAAAAGACTTTTAGCGAGTTTTCTGCTCCTGTAACTTATGAAATACTAAAAAATACAAATGATATGCTGAAAAACGAAATATTATTTCTATGCGGAAGGATGACTAATGGGCTCTTAAAAACAGGCTTAATAGAAGTTATACCTTTTGAAGTAAAAGATATTAAAAACTATGGTGAGGGATTTTTAAAGGTATCTAAAGAAAATCATATGAGCATATTAGGAAATTATTGTATAAAGAGAACTCATCTTAATGCAAGTGAAATGAAGGTATATGGAATAAAGCTCATTTCTCATAGCTAAAATTTAAATTCAATAAGCAAAAGTATCGGTTTTTTAAACTTATAAAAAACTGATACTTTTTAAATTAGATTGTAGATTTTTGCCTTATAAGTATATCTCCTTGCATAAGATGCTTTTTAACACTAGCAAAATACTCCATTTCAGCTACAGGAGTTGATTCAATCTTTACATTATCAATATTGTATAAATTATTTAAAGTAGTATATTCTATATCTCCTTTAGGTCTTAATATACCAACTTCTTCTCCTTCAAATAATTTATTTCTCTGCAAAATTAAAGCAACCCTTTCATCCTCATCATAGCTTTTTACAACCCCAACTATATCATAGTTTCTAATATAGGATTCCTTATGGTAGGTTTGTTTCATTTCTTCACCAAAATAAAACCCAGTAAAAAACTCCCTGTGGCTGCTCATATTTAAATATTCCATCCATTTATTAGAGAATTTATAATTTTTAGGATTAAAGAAGTAAGAATCTAAAGCTTCTCTATAAGCTTTTACCACAGTTGAAACATAAAATGAGCTCTTCATCCTTCCTTCTATCTTAAAAGAAGATACCCCAAGCTCTAAAAGCTCTGGAATATATTCAATCATGCAAAGATCCTTAGAGCTCATTATATAAGACCCTCTATCATCTTCAAGTACCTGAAAATATTCTCCTGGTCTTTTTTCCTCCATAAGGGTATATTTATATCTACAAGGCTGAGTACACTCTCCTCTATTTGCATCTCGCCCTGTCATATAGTTTGACAAAAGACATCTTCCAGAATAACTCATGCACATAGAGCCATGTACAAAAACCTCAAGCTCAAGCTCCTTTGGAGTTTTTTGCCTTAAACTTTTTATCTCAGAAAAGCTCATCTCCCTTGCAAGAACTATTCTTTTTATCCCATTATTATGCCAAAATATAGCAGATTTATGGTTTACATTATTAGCTTGCGTGCTAAGATGTATATCTAGATTTGGAACAACCTGTCTTGCTGTCATTATTATCCCAGGATCTGATGCTATGATGGCGTCTACATCCATTTTATAAAGATTTAATAAATATTCTTCAAGTCCGTTTAAATCATCCTCGTGAGGGAACACATTTAGGGTCACATAGACCTTCTTTCCTCGCTCATGAGCATAATTTACAGCTTCTTTTAAATCTAAATCTGTAAAATTATCAGCAAATGCTCTTAGGTTTAATTTGCTTCCTCCTATATATACCGCATCTGCTCCAAAATCTATGGCAACTTTTAAATTTTTAAGATTACCACCAGGAGCTAAAATCTCAGGTTTAAGCATTAAAATCACCTCTTTTATATATAAGTGCAATTCCATCTGACATTGGAATTATAGTGGTTATTAAATTTTTATCTGTGGTTATGTCTTCAATATATTTTTTCATCCTCTTAACGATGGTTATCTTCCTTCTTTTAACCCTATCTCTTGATGCAACCATACCTCTAAACAACACATTATCAGCAATTATAACCCCTTCATCTTTAAGAAGCCTAATACAATGAGGATGAAAATGATTATAATGGCCTTTGCCTGCATCCATAAATATCATATCAAATTTATCATCTAATTTTTCTAAAACCTCAAGGCATTCTCCTTTTATTATTTCAATATTTTCTTCTAAATTAAATGACTTTATATTATCCATTGCTTTAAAAATCATCTCTTCATCTCTTTCGATGGTGGTAATATGAGCTTTTTTATCCGAAAAAAGGCACATGGAAATAGAAGAATATCCTATTGCTGTACCAAGCTCCAATATTTTAGAAGGTTTTTTTAAGTTTATCATAAACTTTAAAAACTGCCACACTTCTTTAGATATTATGGGAACATGATTTTTTATTGCATATTCTTCTAAGTCCTTTAACATAGGGGCGGATTCTTCAATTTTACTCCTTAAATATTCTTCAATAAATTCAAGTGTAACACCATCCAATTTTGCACCTACTTAGCTTTTTTTAAGGATTTTTTTCTTAAATTTGAATCTAAAATCATCTTTCTCATCCTTATGGATTTAGGAGTAACTTCTACAAGCTCATCAGCTGTTATAAATTCTAGGCATTTTTCAAGAGTCATAATTGTAATGGGAACAAGCTTTAGAGCATCATCAGAACCAGCTGCTCTCATATTTGTAAGCTGCTTTTTCTTGCATACATTCACTTCAATATCCTCTGACCTTGAACACTCTCCAACTATCATGCCTTCATAAACCTCTGTACTTGGAGTTATAAATAGATCTCCTCTTTCTTGAGCATTATATAACCCATAAGCTACAGCAACTCCTGCTTCAAAAGCAACTAGAGAACCTCTTGGCCTATCCTCGATTTCACCTCTATATTCTTCATAACCTTCAAAGATTGTGTTCATTATTCCATTTCCTCTTGTTTGGTTTATAAACTCACTTCTATATCCTATCAAACCCCTTGAAGGTATTCTAAATTCTAGTCTAGAGTAGCCATTTACAGCTGAAGTCATATTCACCATTTCAGCTTTTCTAGTTCCTAAAGATTGTATGACATTTCCCACATAATCCTCAGGTACATCTATGACCAAAAGCTCAATAGGTTCTAATGTTTTTCCGTTTTTCTCTTTAAATATTACCATAGGCTTTGAAACTTGAAATTCATATCCTTCTCTTCTCATATTTTCAATTAGTATAGAAAGGTGCAATTCACCCCTTCCTGAAACCTTAAATGTGTCTTTAGAATCCGTTTCTTCAACTCTTAAGCTTACATTTGTTTCAATCTCTCTCATAAGCCTTCCTCTTAGATGCCTTGAAGTCACATATTCTCCTTCTCTTCCTGCAAAAGGGGAATCATTTACTATGAAGTTCATAGATAATGTAGGTTCATCTATCTCTACAAAATCTAAAGGTTCCACATGACCAATATCACAAAGAGTATCTCCTATATTTATTCCATCTATGCCTGAAATTGCAACTATATCTCCAAAACCCACCTCTTGAACTTCTTCCTTTTTTAATCCTTCAAATGTATATAAATTAGATATCTTTACATTTTTAGAAACTTTATCCTTATCAACTAAAACTGCACTTTGATTTTTTCTCACAATACCTCTATAAATCTTACCTATAGCTATTCTTCCAACATATTCATTGGCATCTATGGTAGAAACTAATAATTGAAGCCCTTCTCCCTCATTTTCAATAGGCGCTGGAACTTCTCTCAATATGGTCTCAAATATAGGTTCCATATCATCATTTTCATCTTCTAATTCATATTTTGCATACGAACGCTTTGCTGAAGTGTAGACAACAGGAAAATCAAGCTGCTCATCATTTGCCCCAAGCTCTATGAAAAGCTCAAATACCTCATCTAAGACTTCCTTTGCCCTCTCACCTTCTCTATCTATCTTATTTATAACTACAATAGCCTTTAAATTTAAATTAAGAGCTTTTTTTAAAACAAATTTTGTCTGAGGCATACAGCCTTCTATGGCATCTACAACGAGAAGAACAGCATCTACCATCTTTAAAACCCTCTCAACCTCTCCTCCAAAATCTGCATGCCCTGGTGTATCTACCACATTTATTTTAACATCATTGTGGGTTATGGATGTATTCTTTGCAAGGATGGTTATGCCTCTTTCCTTTTCTATATCATTAGAGTCTAAAACCCTCTCTTCCACTCTTTCATTTTTTCTAAATACACTGCTTGCTTTTAATAGACTATCCACTAAGGTAGTCTTACCATGGTCTACATGAGCAATTATTGCAATGTTTCTTATATCATTTCTAATATTCATTTTTCCTCCGACGCTTAAAAAAATTTTGGATGCCGTAGCATCCAAGTTAATGAGAATTACTTAATATCAACTGCTTGAGAAAGTATTTTCATAATATCAGCCCAAACTATTCCAAATCTTTCTTCACTCATCAAATATTCATTGACTTTGGCATTTTTTGAGGCTAAAACATGTAAATCCTGAAGTTTTCTTTTCATCTCATCAGATAGATAGCCTTTTTCCATCTGTTCATTATAGGCTTCTATCTGTAACTTTCTAAAATCCTCTATGATCTTTTTATCATTTTCATCTGTTAAGCTTTCTTTTACTTTTTTATATTCAATATATTGTTCACATTCATTTAAAGCTCTTGCAAGCTCATTAGCTTTATCATAGACGTTCATATTTATACCTCCTTTATATTTCCATTATTATAGGCAATATCATAGGTTTTCTCTTTGTTTTCTCATACAAAAATAATCTTAATGTATCCTTTACTTTAGTTTTAATGGTTACCCAATCTTTTATCTTATTTTCTTCACAATCCTTTAAGGTAGATTTAACCAAATCCTTAGCCTCTTCCATGAGGTCTTCTGATTCCCTAACATATACAAATCCTCTTGAAATTATGTCAGGTCCAGCTATTACTGTACCATTACCTTTTTCCATGGTAACCACTACAGTCAATATTCCATCTTGTGAAAGATGTCTTCTATCTCTTAAAACCACGCTTCCCACATCACCAACACCAAGACCATCTACAAATATCTGACCTGATGAAACAAATCCATTTTTTCTAAATTCATCTCTGTTAACTTCAACTACTTCTCCGTTTTCTGCAATTAATATATTCTTGCTATCCATACCAAGGCCAATTGCAAGATCTACATGGCTCCTTAAATGCCTGTATTCTCCGTGAACAGGGAGAAAATATTTTGGCTTAACTAAAGAGTGCATTAATTTTAATTCCTCTTTACAAGCATGTCCTGAAACATGTACATCTGATTCATTTATGACATCTGCTCCTTTAGTGAACAGCTGATTTATAACTCTTGATACTAATTTTTCATTTCCAGGGATTGGAGTTGCAGATATTATTACAGTATCTCCTTGCTTTATGGTAACCTTTTTATGATCTCCTGAAGCCATCCTAGATAAAGCTGACATAGGCTCTCCTTGGCTTCCTGTTGTTATAATAGCAATGTTGTTATCAGGATATTTATTTATATCATCAATATTTATAAAGCTTCCAGAATCAACTTTAAGATATCCTATATTCTCTGCAACTTCAAAGATATTTTCCATGCTTCTTCCTGATACTGCAACTTTTCTATTTGTTATTTTAGCAGCATCTGCAACCTGTTGAATCCTATGAATATGAGATGCAAATGTTGCTACTATTATTCTTCCTGAAGACTTTACAAATATCCTTTTAAAAGCCTCTCCAACAGTCCTTTCAGACATTGTATATCCTGGTCTTTCAACATTTGTAGAATCTGCCATCATCATGAGCACGCCTTTTTTGCCAAGCTCTGCAAATCTTCCGAAATCTGCTATTTGACCATCGATTGGCGTATAATCTATCTTAAAATCTCCAGTATGCAATAAAACTCCTACCTGAGTGTGAATTGCAAGTGCACAAGCATCAGCTATGCTATGAGACGTTCTTATAAACTCTACTTGTATATTGTTAAGCTTTATCTTATCTCCTGGCATAACTCTTTTTAATTCAACTGAAGATAATAATCCATGTTCCTTCAGTTTTGTTTCCACTATTCCAAGGGTTAATTTTGTACCATATACAGGCACATTGAGCTCTTTTAAAACGTAAGGCAATGCTCCAACATGGTCCTCATGACCGTGAGTTAAAAAAATTCCCTTAACCTTATCTCTATTTTTTATCAAATGGGTTATGTCTGGTATAACTAAATCTATACCAAGCATTTCTTCATCAGGAAATTTAAGTCCACAGTCGATTACAATAATTTCATCCTTGAATTCAATCATGGAAATATTTTTACCAACTTCATTTAACCCCCCTAACGCAACAAATTTTATCTTATCTTTTTTCAAAAAATTCCCTCCTTAACTGCTTTGTTATTTGCATCTATTACATATACCATAGAACTTCAAACTATGGTTTAATATCTTAAAGTTATATTTTTCAGAGATGTTTTTTTCAAGTTCTTCTAATAAATCCATTTCAACTTCAAACAATGATCCACATTTTGTGCATACTAAATGATGATGTTGATGCTCCTCACGAGAATTTGATAATTCATATCTTACTATACCATCATTTAAATTTAAAATTGAAACTATTCCAATATTCTCAAAAAGTTGAAGAGTTCTATATACTGTAGCTAAGCCGATTTCAGGGCAGTCTATCTTTACGATTTCGAACATCTCTTCTGTTGTTAAATGTTTTCCTTTATTCTCAATTATTTTATTTAAGATAGCCCTTCTTTGTGGTGTTAATTTATATCCTCTTTGCTTAATAGAATCTTTGTAACTGCTATCTTCGTTAAACACAAAACCACCCTCTGCAATTTTAACTAACTTTCATTGTAACTAATTTATAATTTATTGTCAATTAAAAATTATCGCTTAAGAAATTATAAAAATAAGATTTATAAATATGTTTATAGTATTTTTAAGTTTAAACTTACTTATTCACGAATAAACTATTATAAAATTTTACATATATTTATATTTTTATAAAACAAAAAAGAAATGGGATATAATTCCATTTCAATTTTAAAATAATGTTATAAGTGATAATCTATGATAGTCTATAAGGGTCGATAAATTGAATAGTCAAATCACAAACATCATCATATTTATCTAATCCCCAATAGCATGAATAAAATCCGTCTCCCATGCCGCTTGTAAAAATAGGAATAGTAAAATCAGTATCAGGCAATGTCCAGTTTATCCAATTACATCCTTTATAATTATGCTTGGGGTTTTTATCATAATTTTCATTAAACAAAAGAGAAAAATAATCCTCATAATGGTGTTTATGTACATTTTTTTCGTACCATTCATTTAAATAACATTCATACAATTCTTCTACTTGCTTATCACAAAAGCAGGCTAATTTTGATTCTACATTAAATCCATATGTCTCATCTTGCTTTAAATCTTTTAAAACATCCCCATATTTTATAGCAACTTCAAATTGTACCGGAACCTTTTCATTAAAGGAAACCTTTGAAGCTATGTACTTATCTTTGTAAATGCCGCTTTTTGCAACAGAAATGGTTACAGGATAATTGCCAGGGTCTACTTTATTTATAAATGGTTTTAACATATTATTTTTTATTCCAAGATTGCACATAGCATCACAAACCACAATTTCTCCAGTAGGAAAACTAACATCACCTATATTTAATAATTCATAGTTTTTATCATCAAAAAAAATATTCAAATCATAATTTAAAAATAACATAATCTCACCTCATTAAAACATCCTCATTTTAATTAATCATATGTTTATATTATAACTGAATATTCAATTTATGACAAATTTATACATATAATGTTGATTATATATCTTATAATCAACATATTTTTAATCCGATATTATTTTTTGATAAATATAATGATCTTGCCATTTTCCATTTATATATAAATACTTAGGACACAATCCAATTCTTTGAAATCCTGATCTTTCTAAAACATTTTGGGATGCAGTATTGTAAACTAAAACAGATGCTTCTATTCTATGCATATTCAATTTATCTTTTGCATAATCTACAATTAATTCTACAGCTTCTGTCATAAATCCCTTTTGAGTATAATCCTTATGAAGAGAGTATCCTATGAAGCCACTTTTAAAACTTCCATGGACTATGTTAAAAAGATTTATCCTCCCTATTATCTTTTCATCTAAGAAAATCCCAAACCCAAAATATGTGCCTTCAATAAATTGCTTATAGCTATTAATAAGAGCTTTTGTATGGTATTCTATAGTATAAAAATTTTCATCCCTAACAGGTTCAAAGGGTTTTAAATGTTCAAAATTATCTTTATAATAAGTCATCATCTCTTCAGCATACTTATGGGTTAATATTCTAATTTTAATATTTTTACCTTCTATTTCTAAATCCTTATCCTTTAGTTTAAACATAAATGTATTATAATCTATGCCAAAAATAAGTTCAGCTTTAACTTCATCATCAGCATAAACAGAATCAGATAGTATACCTTCAAGCCTAAAACCCATGTGAGTGAAAGCTGTTGTATCTATATCTTGCTCTATGAATATATTTAACTTATTTAGCTGCATCTTATTGAATATGGAATTGCATAGCAATGTTAAAGTGCTCTTTATGATTGTATAACCATTTATCATATTTTTATAATATTTTATTCTTAAATTACAACATCTTTTTTTTATTATTTCAAAAATATCTATACGACCAATATTTATTCCATTTGCATCTCTTATAATATATTCTGTATCACTTACATAAACTAGTTTTATCAAACTAATCACATTCCTCTACACAAATATATTCAATTATAACATATGAATATATTTATATTAATAGTTGAATTAATCCATTTTAATAATTATATTTATAATTATTAAGATTTTTTCGAGGTGAACTAGTTTGAATAAACAAGCAATCAATAAGGCTAATCTGTTTTTTATGGGAATATCAAATAGATATAAAGAAAACAGCGATCTTTTTATAAATATAACATTCTCCTTTAAATCTTCTGAAAAGGAATTTAAAGGCTCCTGCATAGTAAAGGATTCTAAATTTATTTTAAAATTTTTTTTAGAATCTTGTTTTTACTCAATAGAAGATTTATTTAACAAGATATGTGAGTATGCCATAAATTATGATTCTTTAGAGCTAATCTATCTAGAGAGAGCATATAAGATGATATTATCTTGTGATAATAAAAATGTTAATATAAAAAACGAAGAGCTTAAAGAAAAGATTACAGAAGAAGAGGATCCTCACGATAGATTACCATCATCAAATAGGGACTATATAATAAAACAAAGCCATGCTCAAAATCTATTAAAAGCTCTTGGTATAATGACAAAGGATGGCAAGATAAAAAATGATAAGATGAGGAAGTTTAATCAGATAGATCATTACATAGAATTAATTGAACCTTTGCTCTTAGATCTTCCAAGGCATGGGAGAATAAATGTATTAGATTGCGGATGTGGAAAATCATATCTGTCATTTGCTTTAAATTATTATATGACAGAAATAAAAAAACTAAAGACTCATTTTATAGGTATAGATATATCAGAAAAGGTCATAGAATCCTCAAAGAATATAGCAAAAGAATTAAATTATAAAAATATGGATTTTAAGAAGCTAGATATAAGAGAATATGATACAAATGAAGATATTCACATGGTTATATCACTTCATGCTTGTGATACTGCAACAGATATGGCTCTCTCCTTTGGAGTTAAAAAATCTTCTAAGGTTATAATCGCAAATCCTTGTTGTCATAAAGAAATGCTCGGACAATATAAATATGATCCTTTTTTAGAAATTTTAAAGCATGGGATATTAAAATCTAAGCTTGCAGATACTTTAACAGATGGAATGAGAGCTCTTCTTTTAGAAGCTTATGGATATGATGTATCGGTTGTGGAATATATATCTCCTCTTGAAACTCCAAAGAATATACTTATAAGAGCTATTAAAAAGCATGATATAAATGAAAAAGCTTTAGAGAAATATATAGATCTTATGAAAATTTTAAATGTGTATCCTGCATTTTATGCATACTTAAACTGATAAATAACAGTTTCATATGCATTAAGAAAATCTTGTGCATTTATGAAACTGTTATAGCTCAATTTTTTAATAGATACTTTGAAATAGTACTATGTAAATCGAGTTTGCATTGATTTTTTTTATAGTGAACACAATTATCGCAGGTATTTGAAATATAACTTAAAAATTGCTCATTTCTCTCTTCAAATTTAAACATAGGGCAATTGTCAGCTATTACATAATTTTTTTCATTATACATAACAATATTTCACCTCTCAATTTTATATACTTATTATGTGTAAAATAGTTGCTATGTATTCAATTAAATTGTTCTTGTGATAAATGTCTCATAAAACCTGCTCTTCATCTTAAGAAAGCATCTTTGTGCAGTCAACATATCTTCGAAAAAGCCAAAAACTGTAGGACCACTTCCTGTCATCATAGCTCCTATTGAACCATTGTAGATTAAATCTCTCTTAACATCCCTTATTTTAGGGTGCATATCTAGTGTAACATTTTCTAGTAGATTTTTCATCTCCTTGCACAAAAGAATCAAATTATCCCTCTCTATTGCAGACCTTAATAATTTATTATCAGGATGCTTAAATATTTTAGAAATATCTAATCTTTTATATACTTCAGCAGTAGATACTCCAAAATTTGGTTTTACAATAACAAGTATCTTATTTTTAAAGGGTCTTAAATAAGTTATCTTTTCCCCTATTCCCTTACATATTGCAGTTCCACCAGTTATACAAAATGGAGTATCAGAACCTATCTTAACTGCTAGTTCTCTCAGTTCTTCATTTGTTATATCTGGTTTATACATATTTCTAAGCCCTCTATATACAGCTGCAGCATTGCTACTACCTCCTGCCATTCCTGCAGAAACTGGTATATTCTTTTTTATAACGATATTTACACCTTTTTTTATATCATAAGTCTTAATAAAATGCTCTGCAGCTTTATATGCTAAATTTCTATTATCATTTGGTACATATTTCTTATTGCATTTAATGCTTATAATATCATCTGTAGGGGTTAAGTAAACCAAATCATAAAGATCTATTGTCTGCATTATCATTTCAACTTCATGATATCCATCTTCTCTTTTATTTAAAACATCTAGACTTAAATTTATTTTAGCATATGATTTTAACAACATGATTAAAGCTCCAATCAATTTAGCACTATGAGTTTAGTTATCTATAATTTTAACACAACAGAGCTAAAATAAGTATATTAAAAGCATTATTTGATTTTAGTGCTCTAAACTAAAATAAATAATGCTTTTATTTTACTCAACTTATTCAACAGCTTTTAACTTTTTTTCAAGCCTGTATTCCTCAATTGTATTAAAGAGAAGTTTATAATTTTCATAAAATACAACTATGCAATCTCCTGGTTGAGACATGGAAAGCGCTTTTTTAAAAGCATTCTTTTCCTTTAAATACACATTTATTTTGCCAGGACTAAATCCTTCTTGCAAAATAGATTTTTTCAATATTTTTGCAACTTCTCCTTCTTTTCTTCCTCTTTTATCCTCATCTTCCTTTATTATAATGCGGGAAAAAAACTTAGATGATATCTTTCCAACATCCATAATATGTTCATTTGTCCTGTCTCCAGGCATTCCAATTACCCCTAATAAATTTTTAAATTTTAATTTTTCAAGGGATTCTAGTGTACACCTATATCCTTCTATATTATGACCATAATCTAGTATTACAGTTACTCCATTTACATCAAACATGTTAAATCTTCCATTGTTAAACTTTTCATCTAAAAGAAAAGTTTTTAACCTGTCTTTTATGAGTTTAAAATTTACGTTAAGGGAAATAGAGGCAGCTATAGCGGCAAGAGCATTTTCAATATTATGTACCAATTTTCCTTTTAAGGTTATAGGTATATCTTTAACTTTAATTATTGGCGTCAATATATTATTTTGCTCAAGGCATACATATCCATTTTCGATAAACACACATTTATTTCCATTTTCTAAATGATTTTTTAGAAAATCATTATCTCTTGTCTTTGAGAATAATATTATATTTCCCTTTGCTCTATCCATTATATTCATGCTCCATGAATCCTCTGCATTTAATATCGAATATCCATCATCTTTTACTGCTTCAATAACTAAAGCTTTCACTTTTGCAAGCTCTTCCATGGTATTTATTCCATTCACTTCTAAATGATCTTCTGTGATGTTAGTCAATACTGCAACATCAGCTTCATCATAAGCAAGACCTCTTTTTATTATGCCCCCTCTTGCAGTTTCAAAAACTGCAGCATCCACTTCCTTATTGATCAAAATGCTCATTGCAGAGATATATCCAGTAGTATCTCCTTCCTCAATGCAATCATCGTTTATAAATATACCATTTGTAGTCGTCATTCCAACAATTTCTTCTTGACCCCTTAGTATATGAGATATGAGCCTTGTAGTGGTGGTTTTACCATTAGTTCCACTCACTGAAACCACCGGAATATTCTCAAATCCATCTTTATAATATAGATCGATTAAATGTCGTCCTATATCTTTAGGGAGTCCTTCTGAAGGAAAAAGATGCATCCTTATTCCTGGTGATGCATTTATCTCAAGAATTGCTCCATTACTTTCTGTTATAGGAATTGAGATATCCTCACAACAGACATCTATTCCACATATATCCATGTTAACTGCTCTTGCTGCCCTTTGACATATTGCAATATTTTCACTGCATATTAAATCTGTGCAATCTACTGCAATTCCTCCAGTTGAAAGGTTTGCATTGTTCCTTAAAAGTATCTCTTTTCCATATTCTAAAACATCTTTTAAAGAAAGCCCTTTTTCTTTTAAATTGCATATTAGTTTTTCATCTATTGCTATCTTTGTAAGAGGCTTTTCATGACCTTCACCTCTTAACGGATCATTATTTAAATTTTTGATCAGTTGCTTTATTGTATTAACTCCATCTCCTAGGATACTTGGAGGAAGCCTTTTTGAAACAGCTGAAACTTTATAATCTATAAGAGTTACCCTGTAATCTTTTCCTTGAACATGCTTCTCTATTAATATATTTTCATATTCCTTTGACAGAATTTTATAAGCTTCAATGAGTTCCTTTTTATTCTTTATATTAGCAAATACTCCATTTCCTTGATTCCCATATCTTGGTTTTAAAACCACAGGAAATCCTATACTCTCAGCTAAAGATAACATATGATTTTTATCATCTACAATGCTACCATCAGCAACTGGAAGGAAGTTCTTACTTAAAACTTCTTTTGTTAGAAGTTTATCACAAACCATCTCCATAGCTACAGCATTAGTCTCAGGACCTAATGTAGCTTGAACCCTTCTGCTCTTTTTTCCATAGCCTAATTGAATCATGCTCCTCTCACCAAGCCTTATGACTGGTATATTCCTTAATTTTGCTTCTTGTACAATGGCTTCAGTGCTAGGACCCAACATTTCTCTTGAGTAAATTTCCTGAATCTTTTTCATCTTTTTATTTAAATTTGGTATTTTTCCTTGGATTAAACTATTCTCTATTTCTACAGCTAAATTTGCTATTTCAATAGCTGTTTTTTCATATTTAAATTGAAATACGAGGTAATAGTGCTCTCCTTCAACTTCTCTAGCCTTTCCGTAAGATACATCAATTCCTAATCTATTTTGCAAAGCAATAACTATATGTTCACAAATATGCGCTAAATATGTGCCACCTGTGAGTCTTTTTAAAAAACCAAAATCTTCATCAATCCCGCATCTATGTTCTCTGACTTCTGGTATCAATTTAACAAGTCTTGTGTTGAAATACTTTATATCTTTGCTGGGAATTTCAGCATATCCTTCTAGATCCAAATCTATTCTTATACATGCTTTATGCGAATATATATTTTTCCCATTAAAGACTGTAGTGTTTATTATTTTCATATAAAAATACCCTCCTAAATTTAAGCAAGCTCAGGTTTTCTAGTTGTGATATCAAATACGCATTTATTGTTTAGTAGATGCAATTCAACTCCAAAAATAGAAATCACTTCTTCTATACTTTGAGAAGAAATTATATTTTCAGTACACTTTGCACCATCCAATACATAAACCGCACCAGAGCCTATGACGCGAAACTTATTTTGGTCATTTACTATAATAGCTGTATCTTCATCTATCCCTATACCTAATTTTTCAGGATTTTGGGCTATAGATGTCATGAGCCTTCCGATCCTTCCCCTTTCTTCAAAATGTTGATCTATAATACAATCTTCTATGAACCCTAGACCAGGAGCTAATCTGATTCCTTTTCTTCTTGGAGCATTTTTACCTTCTCCACTTGAAATCATAACATCAGACATTACAGATGCACCTGCAGATGTCCCTGCAAATATACAACCATTATTAAATTTATCTTCTAATGCCTTGTATATTGGAGTACCCCCTAATACACTGGTTATCCTTAATTGATCTCCTCCTGTAAAAAAAATCAGATCTGCATTTCTTATAATTTCAATATTCTCGCCTTTATATGCATCAATTCTATGTTTAATATCTAATATCTTAATTTTTCTAATTCCTAACTCTCTAAAAACTTTTAAATATATATCTTCAATTTCATCAGGTATTTGTGAAGCAGTTGGAGCAATAACTAGATTTCCATTTTTGCTCAATATAATATCAGATATTTCTTTAAGTATTGTCATATTGTTTTTTTTATCTTCTGCGCCCCCTATTATAATTAGTCTTGTCTTTCCAAGATTCACAATTACACCTCTCTTTAATCATATATTTTTTCCACATAAAATTATATTTATACTAAATATCAATACTAGGTCAAGAATATATAATGTAAATCCTAACTTTAAACATATTTGTTTAAAGTTTATTAAATGTTTTACTATTATTTTATTTTTCAAAATAAATATTCAACATTTCAAGATACAATAAATCTATGGCAGAGAATAACCAAGAATTTAGAATAAAAAAGACTAATAGAAAAACTATTAGTCTAATATCACACAAATGTTATTATTTACATATTTTAAATTTTTATTCATTATATTACAGATTTACCTAAAATTATGATCTTGCTCCCAGGTTTAAGATCATCATCTTCTAAATTATTAGCCTTCACCACATCGTCCATAAGCACATTAAATTTTTTAGAAATATCCCATAAATTCTCATTCTGTTGAATGGTGTAAATGCTCATGCTATAATCCTTTTCTGGTATCTCTTCATCAGTTTCTGAAACAGATATTATTAAATTTTTATTATTCACATCAAAGATCTTATAATAAATATCAAGCAAAACTTTAACAGCTATATTTTTTCCTTCTACATCGACGCTAAGACCATCTAAGTTTACTAGTATAACAAATTTCATATCAGAGTTTATGCCATTTAAATCTATTGTAGAGGTAAATGGAATCTGATATTTTATAGTATCATAGTTATCTTCATTTTTTATTTTATATATGGAGCTTAAATTAATAATGCCTTCTAAAAGTATCTTATCATCTATTAAGTTTTTTTGAATAATATCAGGGCTTGCCACAGAGTAAAGGATGCTCTCTGGAATTTTATTTTCTATCTCAATATCTTCTTTTATTATGAGTTTCCACTTATTTAAATGGCTTATACTAGTTATAGGGATATTTTGTTTTTCAATATTGTACTTAGTCTTTGGAGAGTATGCATCATCTACCACATTTTCAATATTCTTCTGTATTATGTTTACATTTGACTTTATGAGAACTTCAACGGCTATGACTTTCTCTTCACCAGAATCATTATGCTTTAAATCATAATATATATTTGCAAGCTTATATCTTGTATCTATTAGCACATTGTCACCTAAAATTTCAGTTTCTATTTCTTTTGTAAACTGAATTTCGTTTTCTACAGTAAATGTACCTGTGTTTTCTTTGCCAGCATATAATGCAGATAGGGTTACATAACCTTCAACATATACCTTGTTGTCATGAATTTTATGGTCTCTCTTTGTTATGAAAGCATCAAGCTTAAGCACTCTATCTATGGCAGGTTTATCTCCTAATATGTGAATACTATCTTTTATCACTATGTCATTATTAAAATTACCCTTATAAACATCTAAGTCAAAAGGTTTTCTTAACAGTTGAAGTTTGTCATTTCCATTTATCTCTTTAACAACTTCATATTTTTCTCTGTTATTAATTAAAACTTTAAGTTGAAGTATTCCATCTATATTTATCTTTCTCTCATTTATTATAGAAGAATTTATATGTTCAATAAATGGAAATACTTCTGCATTGATATCTCTGCCACTTGATACTATGTCAATTGTACAAGAAAACTTATCTTCATAGTTTACACTCCTTATGAGATTAGTATCATCTTCTAAGGTAGAATAGATGATATTAAACTCTATGTCTCCTTGAACAATAACCCTGCCATCCATAACATCCATGGATTTTACCCAAGGTCTTGCATCTACCATAAGCACTTTATAAACGTCTGGTTCTGTATCTGGAATTAAATAATCGCCTCTGAACATGCATTCATTGGAAAACTCTCCAACATAATTTTCATATTCTACCGTTTCTTTTAATAATTCTATATTCATGGTTTGTTCCTCCATCATTAAATTACTAATTATTTATATAATACTTATTTAAAAAATATTACTAATTATTTGTTTTTAGTACTAATAAATGGAGAACTTAAATTGACAAAATTTATAAAATAAAAAAAGGGATAGTACCTTATTAGCACTATCCTTCATACAAATACAAGTTGCACTGTTTTTGTTAAGACATCTGAATAACTATAGGTAACAGCAGTTTTATTATCATCAACTAATCTAACAACAAAAATACTAGAATATACATTCTCAAGTATTCCTTCATTAACTACAATTTTACGTCTTCCAGCATTGGCTTTAAGTGTTACTTTTTGTCCTAAGTGATTTGCTATATCTTGTTTTATATTCGCCAAGACACTATGATCTTTCACACCATACACCCTCTTTCTTACATTTATAATTATACACTAAAAGGGTATCCTTGTCAATGAATTAAATAATAATTTTAACAACACTTTGGTACATTGTCAATAGTTTTTCACTAAATTTGTGTAAACAATACAATTTTTCTATTTATAGTATTATCTATAGTATCTCTACAAAAGCATATTTTTATACATAAATAATATCTTATTATATAAAGTGTTAACCTTATCCCCATGATATAACAAAAAGATATAATAGAATAATCTAATATATCTTCTTATAATTATACTTTTTGAGAAAGCAAGGTTAACAATATACTTATTTTCTTTTTCCAAATATCCTTAAGAATCTAATAAACAGATTTATAAAATCTAAATACAATGCTAATGCTCCAAGGATAGCATATTTTGAAACTCTTTCTCTATCAATTGAATAAACATTATTATGGATAAGCTTTATCTTTTGCATATCGTAAGCTGTAATCCCTATAAATAGCAAAATTGCAAATATTGAAACGCCAAAATCAATAGATGAAAAGTTAAAGAAGAAACCTAAAATGCCCACTGCTATGATGCCAATCAATCCAACTAAAAAAAACTTTCTAAGAGGGCTTAAGTCCACCTTAGTAAAATATCCAAAAAATCCTGCAAGTGCAAATGTTACTCCTGCAGCTACAAATGCCATAAGAGCAGTTTGTGAGCTATATGCTATAAGAAGAGTTCCTATAGTCACACCATTTAATATTGAATAAAAAAAGAATAAAATATATGCTAACACAGGAGATAATTTATTAATTAAAGAACTTAAAACCATCACAACTACTAATTCAGTTATAATAGCAGCATAAAATATGGTTTCAAATCCACCCAGAGCATATATCATTGGATTTACAAAATTAGCAGTTAAAAATGTTACAAGAAGACCAAGAGCAGTTAATAATAAAACCTTAGAAAGAAAATCTGCTCTGCTCTTTTCTAAGGTAATATGGTCATTAAATTGGTACATAAATTCCACCCTCTTTCAATAAATATTATAGCACAAAATACTAAATATTTCATTTATATAAACCATTGATCGTAATATAGAGTTATAATATTATAGATTTCAAAGGAGGAAAAAATGAGCAGGATAATATTTTCATCACAAGAAAATTCATGCATGTATGCATTAAAGGAATTTAAAAAAATAAACTCTGAGATAAAGCTTATAGACTGGTTAAAGCCTGGAGTAGGTTTAATAGAGATAAACGATAGTTTTCATAATATATCCAATAAAATATTGGATAACAAAGCAGTATTTATACGCCATATATTTCCAGTTTTAGATGAAATTAAAATAAACCAGGATGAAAATGATTTAAATTTGATATTAAATGCAATATTAAATTTAATAGATATAATTGATAAAGATAAAACATTCTCAGTTCAATGTAAGATCATAGAAAGTAAAGAAAAGGGCCCCTATAAAAAATTTCATGTGAATTCTTTTATATCTGAGTACCTTGAATCAAAAATGTTTAAAATAGATATAAAAGATCCATTTCAGGTAATATCTATAGTATTAAAAGATAATCTGTGTTATATAGGAATCTCTCAAGCAAAATTAAATTTAAGCAATTGGACTTTAGGAGAACATAGATTTAAACATATGGAAGATCAAATATCAAGAGCCGAATTTAAATTAATGGAAGCTATAGATACATTTAAAATAGATTTAACCTCTTTTAAAAACGCATTGGATTTAGGTGCATCTCCTGGAGGGTGGACTAAGGTGCTTTTAGATTATGGTCTTAGAGTAGTTGCAGTAGACCCTGCAGATTTAAATGAAGATCTTAAAAAGAATAAAAATGTACATCACTTTAGAGGGCTTGCTCAAGATTATCTTAAAATATCAGATCATTTTGATATAATTGTAAATGATATGAGGATGGATCCTATAGATTCTTGTAAACTCATGATAGAATTATCAAAGCATTTAACTAGAGATGGCATTGTAATAATGACCCTTAAGTTGCCTCACAAGAATATTGAAAAGATCTTACATAAATCCATAAATATCTTAATAAAACTATACAAGATTGAGTTTGCAAGGCAGTTATTTCACAATAGATCCGAGGTTACGTTAATTATTAGGCATAAATCGTAGAGGAACGATAAAATCGTTCCTCTAATTTATTACTCATTGATTACTTTATATTTTAGCTTAGTAGCTTTTCCGCCTCTTATATGTCTTTCTGCCTTATTGAAGTTTAGTATATTCTTAGCTTCATCTGCAATAATTGAATTTATTTTAGGCAGCCTATCTGTCATATCTTTGTGAATCGTACTTTTGCTAACTCCAAATACTTTTGCAGTTTTTCTTATTGTGGCTTTTGAACTAATTATATAATTAGCTACTTCTAATACCCTTTCTTCAATATAGTCTTTCATAGCTAGACATCCTTTATCTTAGAAATATGTAAATATTTTATCTTTATTTATATGAGATAAAATTATATTTTAATGATTGATTAAGATCTTATATATTTTAGTGGGTCTTGATATTCACCATTTCTAATTACTTGAAAATATAGATGTGGTGTTTTTTCAATATAAACATCTTCAGCGTCACCAAGATTACCTATTTGTTGATTTTGAGTTACTCTATCTCCAACTTTAACTAGTAAAGAACTCTTATCTAAATTCTTATAGACAGTAACTAATGCGTTTTCATGTTTGATTGTAACTATTGCACCACTTAAATCTTGTTCTATAGATGTTATTTCTCCATCTCCTGCTGCTTTAACTGGCTCACCAATATTTGCTGCTATTTCTATGCCATTAGAAAAGCTTACCCATTGATTTCCATTTGCTGTCTTTCCTTCTATAAACTTATCAAATTCAGTTGTTATTTGACCTGCTAGTGGTTTTAACAAACTCATTGGTTGAGTAGTAGAAACTTCACTTGTTTCAGTATTGTTCTCATCTTCGCTGTTTTGTTCTTCGCTATTATTTTCTGTTACTTCTTGTTCTTGTGGCAGTACCTCTACAGCAACATCATTTTGATTTTCATCTTCATTTTCTGAAACATTTGTCTCTACTGTTGTTTCTGCAGCTTGAGTCTCTTGTGGCTCTTGAGTTTCTTGTGTCTGTTCTGATTGTTCTTGCTCATTAAGATCTTCGTCATTTCGAACTTGTAAAGTATTTACAGGACCTTGTTGCTCTTCTACTTCTAAGCTGTTTGTTAAACCTGAGGTTAGGTTATTAGAAGATGCAATGCTAGTGCTGTTATTAGGTACTTTTGCGTTTTCATCTTTAGAGGAATTTCTCACTGCAATTGCAATAATTGTAGCTACAATGGCAAGCACTAAAAACAAAATAATGTAAAAGCTTTCTTTTTTAATACCAGATTTGTTTTTGAAGTTCATATGAACACCTCCTTTTAAAAGTTTGTCCGGATTATGGTAAAATATTCAATTAATGTAATATTTTTTTAATTTTTATAAAGATTCAAAAAAACCCCAGCTTCAATTTTAAAAATTAGCGGGGTTTTTTTATTTAAAAATTTAAAATTAAAATTTGGTTATAATAGCTCCTAGACCTTCAAGCTTTGTATGAATATTATCATATCCTCTTTCAATATAGTTTGTATTTTTTATTTCAGTATCACCATCAGCACAAAGCCCCATTAAAATAAGTGCCGCTCCTGCTCTTAAATCTGATGCTGCAACTTTGCAACCTTTTATTTCCTCTACCCCCTGAATGATAGCATTCTTTCCTGATACTTTTATATTAGCTCCCATTTTGTTAAATTCATTAATATGAAGGAATCTATTTTCAAATACCGTTTCAGTGACTATGCTGGTACCTTTAATCGTGCTTAAAAGTGCCATCATCTGAGCTTGCATATCTGTGGGAAAACCTGGAAATGGCATTGTCTTTATATCAGTAGCACATAACTCTTCTCTTCCATCAACTATGAAAGAGTCATTCTCATTTGTTATCTTCACGCCTATCTCTTTTAACTTAGCAGTTACAGGCTTTAAACTATCTTCAATGACTTTTTTTATTTTAATTTTACTCTTTGTTATTGCTGCTGCTATCATATAAGTCCCTGCTTCTATTCTATCAGGAATAGGTTCATGTTCACAGCATTTAAGCTCTGATACTCCTTTTATGGTTATCGAGTCTGTTCCAGCCCCTGTAATTTTTGCACCCATCTTATTTAAAAAATTTGCAAGATCTATAATTTCTGGTTCTTCTGCTGCATTTTCAATTATGGTTTCTCCTTCAGCAACAGTTGCAGCCATGAGAATGTTTTCTGTAGCTCCAACAGAAGGAAAATCAAGATAAATCTTATTACCTTTTAATTTATTTGCAAATACTTCTACACAGCCGTTATCTCTTCTTATTTCTGCTCCAAGAGCAGAAAGCCCTTTAAGGTGCAGTTCTATAGGTCTTGTACCAATATTACAACCTCCTGGGTAGGAAATCTTTGCTTTACCATATTTTGCTATAATAGGTCCTAAAAATAAAAAAGAAGCCCTTATTTTACTTGAAACCTCTTGTTCTAATTCTGTACAATTTATAAACTCTGGTTTTATTGATATAATATTATTAAAACAATCCACCTCTGCACCTATGCCTTTTAATAGCTGAACCATTATATTTATATCCGATATATCTGGTACATTTATTATCTTGATAGTTCCACTACCTAACGTAGATGCAGCGATAATAGGCAAAGATGAATTCTTAGAACAACTGATTGAAACTTCTCCAGCTAGTTCTTTTTTACCTGTGATAATAAGTTTGGACATAGCTTACCTCCATTTACTGCATTTAATAGTTCATCATGATCTCAGGAAGTCCTATAAATAGATAGGTCCCGTTAGGATACTCGCATATAGCAATATTAAAATCATCAATATTAGGCATTATCCAGTTATTACTTATATAAAACAAATTATCATTTTCAAATGCCTCAACTTTAAAACTCTTATTTGCAATATAATCTCTTATGGAATTTTTTAACTTACTTGCTATATTATTAGTCCTTATCTTATAAGTTCCGCTCACTTTTAAATAATCGTAATATTTACCATTATATTTCATGAATAGGTTCTTTAAATATTTATAGTCTTCGTAACTTTGAACCTTATTAAAATTAATAATAATGACATCTTTAGAATCTTCTTTGCAAACTATAAAATCATAATTTGTAAAAAAAGGAGGAGAATTTAATAATTTTATTACTTCATCCTCATATATATTATTCCCAGCTAAAAGAATTGTTACACTTATGTTTTCAAAAGTCCCATTGGAAATTAATTGAATTTTATCCAAATATTTTTTTTCAATATTTAAGTTTATAAATATAAAAAAACATAAAACAACTAATAATAAAATAATTTTTGTTTTCATACGCTATGCCCCCTATATTTATTTTGGACAAGATTATGTTATTTAATCAAAAAATAACTTCAATTTCTGCTTTTATATTAAGATAATTATTTATAATGTATTTCAGGTTTTTTTTATGCAATTACAGGGATTATTATATGTTTTTCGTCAGCTTATTATTTATAATGTTTGTAAAATGTCTTAATATGTATAAAGAGGTGAGAGAAATATTATTAAGCGAGTTTAAAAAAGCAATCAATATGGGACTTGGTAGTGCTATACTTGAACTTAAAAATCAAAATACAAGCAAATTATATAATAGTGCTGTTTTATACGCCTGTTTGCATAATACTTGTTATGATCCTAAATTTGAAAACGAAAGACATAATTATCTTTATAGGGCTGTTAAACTTATAAATGATGATACATTGGAAGATAAAATCATAGAAAAGTTATTTAGAACCAATTCTTATTGGCTTATCAATCAATTATGTGGTCTTCTTTATCTATATGCAAAAGATGATAGTACAAAAGCTTTTACTTCAATGGAAAATAAGCTTGATAGATATTTTATTAACCTTCCAAGAAAAAAAAATCATAAAAATATAGATAATTCTATGGAATGTGCTGAGCTTATTGCATTATGGCTTTGTGAATTAGGTGGCATTAAGTATTTTTTAAATTACATGGAAAAAATAGGAGAAATGATGGAAATATACCCTGAAAAGAATATCTTCTATTATAATTTTTTTATGAGATTTGCTAAAGATAAATTTGGCAAAAAAAGAGTTTTAAATTCTCTTACTAAAAGATCTTACGAATCTCACAGTTTAAAATCATTTTTAAATAAAATATCAGATGAAGAAATTTTAAAAGAAGAGTCTTTATTGCATAAAAAAAATGCAAAAACAACATATAAAATACTATTAGATCCACTATATGTAAATGATAATGATAATTTAAAAGCTCTTGCCCTTAAGATATCACAAAAGGTAACTGATGAAGAAATCCTTTTCTTAGCAAATAGGCTTAAGATAGATGATGGCAAAATAAAATTAAACCTCATGATGTTTTTTGCATTTGTAGATTATCCATATGATATCAAGGAGCTATTAGATTTTTATGATTCATCTTATGATGAAAACTTTAAAGCAGCCTGCCTTGAAGCATTAGGAAGGTTTAAAGACCCAAGGCTTCATGAAATCGCAATTTTAAACATTAGAAATAAGATCTTAATACCTGAATCCCTTGGACTTTTAATAAAGAATTTTAATAACGATTATGCATTTATACTAGAAGTATTAGAAGAACATAAAGAGAATTCAAGATATGATTTTCATTCACTTGTTATTAAAGTAATTAAAATATTTGAAAATAGAAAATGCAAAAAAGCACAAGATATATTGATATTTGCATATAAAGAAAATACGTGCTCCTCTTGTAGGACAACCTTAGTTGATATCATGTGCAAAAACAATATAATCACAGATGAAATATTGAATGAATGTTTATATGATTGCTCTGAAGAAACGAGAAAACTTGCAGAAAATTACCAAAATCATATTTAAATTTTAATTTTATTACTAGGCTTAATTTATTTTATACAAATTTTCTTGTTTTTATAAAGCTTGATTTATCATCTCCAAGATGTATAATTAATACATATATTAGATCTAGTTAAACTTAATATTTAAACTATAAAGAGGTGTATTGTGAAAGCAAAGACAATTGCAGTTCCCCTATCTGTTTTAACTTGTTCATCGCTTATATTAATAGGTAATTATGTTTATTCACGAGCTTTGTTAAGATATACAAAAAAAGAGGATTTAAACGAAACACCTGATTTAAAAAATGATGTAGATATTGCTTTAGACGCTAAAGAAGGTAATTTTTCCAAGATGAAAAGCATAAATAAAATTCAATTAAAGATCACATCCTTTGATGGCTTAACCTTAAATGCATATATGTATGAGCAAAAAATATACTCTAAAAAATGGGTTATAATTGTTCATGGTTATAATTGTTATTCAGATTTTATGGAATCTTACACACGGCATTTTTATTCAAACAATTTTAATGTAATTGCTCCAGATTGTAGAGGACATGGCGAAAGCGAAGGTAATTATATTGGTATGGGCTGGCATGATAGATTAGATGTTATAAGCTGGATAAATAAAATTATAGAAAAAGATCCTAATTCAGAAATTGTACTCTTTGGAATTTCAATGGGAGCTGCTTCTATTTTATCAGCAACAGGTGAAAATCTACCTAGAAATTTAAAATGTGCTATTTCTGATTGTTCATATTCAGATGGATATAAAATAATCAAAAATCAAATCAAATCAAGCAGCATTCTCCCAATTTTTCCTTTTGCTACAATTGCTAATATAATAACAAAATTTCGATCAGGATACTTTATTTCAGATGCAAAACCTATAAATCAAGTAAAAAAATCAAAGACTCCAACATTATTCATACACAGCGATCAAGATAAATTGATACCTTTTGAAATGGCTTATGATTTATATGAAAATGCTTCTTGTGTAAAAGATATGTTGATAATTAAAGATGCAGGACATGGTTATTCCTCTATTGTAGAGCCAAATTTATATTGGAAAAAGATTGAACAATTTACTAACAAATATTTATCATCGTAAAAACACCACTAATCCTGTTTAGTGGTGTTTAATTATATATAATTAAATTATACAGTAGGGTCATTTACAGCGCCTATAAATAAAATAGTTGTATTATCTGGCGCAAGAATATAGTAAATAAATGGTCTATTTAAATTTAATTCAACTATATTATCATTTGAAATAGGAGAGCCACCATAATCAACCTTAGTAAAAGCTGTTGCCTCTACACCCTTTTCATTAATTGTAATATTTGTTTTTTGAATAATATCTGATATATAAATTTTATCACTAGTAATCTTTGAGAAATCTGCATCTTGTTCAAATGCTGATTTAATGCCTAAAGACTGAAGTATGTCCTTAAAATTAAAATTGCTCTTATATGAAAATTTAGGAATTTTAAAAATAACTTTACCATATTCTTGTTTTGTGTTATCACAAATTGCAGCTATATTTTCACTTGAAGATAGAAATTCTTCAACCCGTCTAGTCTCATCAGGTAAAACGAATATCATCCTTCCTCCGCCTTTTAAATCAAGAAATGAGCTGGTATATCCATCACCTTTTACATACCATCTAAATCCATAAGTTTTATTCATAAATTTACACTGTATCTGACCTGAATTATTTACATAGAATGTGTCTTGCTTTGTATCTTTTTCATCAAATTTATCTACCCATTCATCTTTAAAATCAATCGTATTTAATATTGTTAAGACTTGATCATGAGTTATTGGTATTTCTTCATATATGGTTTTTCCGATGTTTTCAGAGATCCAATTGCTCATGAGCCTTTTGGTATCTGTGTTTTTAAAATCTACGTTATAAAGTGCAGACTTGAAATTTTTTTCTGCGTTCTTTTTAAAGTCTTCATTGAATTTTTTTGAATTTTCAAGCCAAAGGGAGTTGGCAATTTTAAGCTTGCTAAATTCACTATCTTTATATAAAAAATCATATATTTTGCCAACTTGTATATCAAATTTTTCTTTATTATTTTCATCAATCTCAAGAGCATTTAATATTTCATCTCTAGTATTTGCATTTGCACCAGATGCAGCACAAGATAAAGTAAAATAAAGGCTAAGAGGCGAGTAACAAAAATTCTTTAATCCACCATTTAAGATCCTGCAAGTAGATTTATGAGAAAAATTATTCATATATAATATAAAATTTTCCTCATTTGAAGCTGTATTTTCTATTCCAAAGCTATCAAGTGAAATATTTGCAAGTTGATTAAGAGCAACAAAAGACTGATTTGTACAGGATATCAATGGTACTATACCGATAGTAACAAGAAATAAAGATAACAATTTTTTCATATAACCACTCCTTAATAATAGGTCAGATATTACTAAAATTAATAGTAACTTATTGAATATAAAATAGCACAATTTTGAATATTATTCAAATAAAACTATATTTGTATTGTAGTTTAAATGGCTTTATAAAGTCAGTTTTTAATTTTAATATAAAAAATATCAGTATTTTTTCCATAAAATAAAACAAAAAATAATTTAATATTATATTTAACTTCTACATATATTTTAAGTTGACAATTTAATTGCATTTTATATTTAATTACATTAAAATAAATACTATATTTTATAATTTTTTTTATATTTATTAAATAGACAAACAAATAATACTATTATAATTTTAATAAAAGTATAATAATAGAAACGAACGTTTTATTAATTTTATAAATCTTATAAGCTTTGCTTTAATTATGAATTTTACAAATATAGATAACAATAACTTTAAAAATCTTGTAAAAAGAAAACTTTCACTTATTTTTTATATCATTTTTTTAAAATTTACATCATATAGATATAAAAATAAGTATATCTAAAAAAGGGGAAATATATATTATGGAAATGATGAATTTATTTGAATCTTATGGCTTTAATGTTAAAACTATTGTTGGAACAAATTTTGAACCTAAAAAGAGAGCTTCTTGTGACCCTCTAAAGCCTGAAACCATATGCCTTCATAATAAT
>JAVBPQ010000032.1:0-5403 GCA_031549525.1 Clostridiaceae bacterium
GGTTCCAAGCCCCATTAATACAAAGCCAGGTTGTAAATTCTTCGGCAGATGTAAATATGCTATGCCTATTTGTGAAAAGGAAATGCCAGCACTAAAGAATGCAGGAAATGATCATTTTGTAGCCTGTCACTATTGTGATAAACTGAGGATTCAACGATGAAAAATGTGACCAGACTTTTCATCGATTTTGTAAAAGCTGTAATGTTAGGCTCAGTTATCTCAGCTTTACTAAGTGGAATGCTTTTTTTAGGAGGATTTCTTGCAGGAGGGTTTTCTGGTAAAAATGGACTAGAAGCAGGGAAAGATGGACTGCTTCTAGTTGCATCTTTAGGGATATTTCTCTTAGCAGGAATGCTCATATCAAAAGGAAAGAAACCAGAGCAATTTACTGAGTTAAATGGCTTAAGAAAACATTTTAATATAATAGGCTATAAAACAGTTCTGGGAATTATATGCGCAATGCTTATAGTGGCTGCCTCATTGCTGGATGCAATGCTATAATTAATTATAATATAACCTTTTTTGATTTTGCTATTTATAGAAAAAAGCGTGAACATATACTATAATTAAAGTAAAAAGGAGAAAAATTATGATTAAACACATCGTTTTAGTTCAATTTAAGGAAAATGTGGATCAAGAAGTAAAGGATTACACTAAAGAGCTTTTAGAAGGATTAAAAGAAAAAATTGATCTTATAAAACATTTAGAAGTAGGCATAAGAATGGATGATGCCAACAAAGAATACGAGATGGGACTGTATACTGAATTTGATACAAAAGAAGATCTTGATAATTATGAGAAAGACCCAAAACACCTTGATGTGGTTGATAAAATTATAGGAAATATAAATAAACTTTTGATTTTTAATTATGAAATATAGTAACATTCCCCATTTAACACTTTGTTAAGTGGGGGGTTCATTTTGGATGATTTATCTGCTAAAATAGTTTGAGACTATACTTTAAAAAGTTTGTCTCTAATTTTTTTGTATATTCATATTAAAATTGAAGGGGAAAAAAATATGATCATAAACACTATAGAGAATATTTTTGTTATTTTACTTTTAATATTGGTTGGAGTTATTGCAGGAAAGCTAAAATATATAGATGAAAACGCAAATGCTTCCATAAATAAAATAATACTCAATATTTCCCTTCCTTGTATGATTTTATCATCCTTTAAGCAAGAATATAATTCACCTGGGCTATATAGAGATATGTTTGCAATGTTTGTTGCATATGTTATCCTTAAATCTATATGGGTACTCATAGGTTATTTAATGTTTAGAAAGGATAAGGATAAAAATTATGCTCCAAACAGATTCAGCTTAATCTTTTCAAATTCTGGATATATGGGGATGCCAGTTGCCCAAGCTATTCTTGGGGAAAAGGTTTTGATTTTTGCATCTATTTATTCTATATTTTTTAATATTTTTTGCAATACCTTAGGTATATCCTTATTTAAGGGCAAAGTTAAGTATAAAGAGTTTTTAAAGCTATTTACGAGTCCATCTATCATCTCTGCATTTATTGGGATATTATTATTTGTACTTAAAGTAAACCTTCCATTTGTTCTATCTAAAACTATAAGCACTTTAGGTAGCATAACTACTCCTCTTAGCTTTCTTACTCTTGGATATACGCTTAGAAAATCTGAGTTTAGAGGATTATTCAAATTTGGAAAGGAATATTTAATATGTGCCTTAAGGCTTATAGTAATTCCCATAACAGCATATTTTTTTATTAAAATGTTTTCTAATTATGATGATTTAATAAATTCTTTTACAATAATAGAAGCTATGCCAGTTGCTTCTATATCTGTAATTTTTGCTGCAAATTATAAAAGTGAAGATTTACCCTATGTTTCAAAAATAGTGTTCTTATCTACTATTTTATCTTTATTTACCATACCTATTTTAACTTTAATTTTTTAATGTAAAGGAGATATTATGTTTTTTAATGCTTTAAGCAATGTAACTGTTATACTTTTTATGGTAGCAATTGGAGCAATTGCAGGATATAAGAAATTTATAAATGATGAGGTCAATTTAGGCATAAATAAGATATTGATGAATATTGGTCTTCCATTTTTGATATTTTCCTCTTTTAAAGTAGAATATAACACAAAAGATATATATGGGGAAATGCTTTTGATATTGATATCTTTTTGCCTTATTAAGCTTATTTTAATAGTGATTTCCCATGTGGTATTTAGAAAAGAAAAAGATAAATTTTATTCATCAAATTGGTTTTCATCGGTATTTTCAAACTCAAGCTTTATGGGGTTGCCTATTGTATCTGCACTATTTGGTGAAAAGGCACTTATATACATATCCATATATATAATATTTTTGAATATCTTAAGCGGCACCATTGGTATAAGCTTTTTTAAGGGAAAAATAGATAGAAAAGGGTTACTAGGATACATATTAAACCCTATAATAATTTTTGCAAGCCTGGGGCTTATTTTATTTATGTTAAAGATAAAGCTGCCTTTTGTATTAACTAAAACCATGTCTACAGTAGGATCTATAACCACTCCCCTAAGCTTTTTATCCCTTGGATATTCTCTTACAAAGTTTAGGCTTATAGATATATTCAAAGGAAAAAGAGAATATATAGCATGTTTTATTAAATTGATTATTGGACCTTCTTTAGTGATTTTGCTCCTTAGCATATTTATAAAACAAGCTTTATTATTGAATACCCTCACAATAATAGAGGCTATGCCAGTTCCTACGGTTGGAATAATATATACCAATATATATAAGACAGAAGATACAGGTTATTTATCAAGGGTAGTATTTTTATCAACTATTTTATCTCTTATTACTATACCAATCTTTTCTATGTTCTTAAAATAAAGGGGGAAAATAGAATGGAACCACTTGCAAACAGATATAGACCTATAGATATTTGTGATATAGTAGGGCAAGGTCATTTAATTGGTGAAGGGAAGATATTAAGTGAAGTTATAAATTCAAAACATATGATAAATATGATATTCTATGGACCTTCAGGCACAGGAAAGACAACACTTGCAGATATCATAGCAAAGTCTATGAATATGAATTTTTTCAAACTAAATGGAACCATTGACTCTACTAAAGACATAAGAGAAGTTTTAGATAATACAAATTCCTTATTTGGATATAATGGAATATTGCTCTACATAGATGAGATACACCACTTTACAAAAAAAGTGCAGCAGCTCCTCCTTGAGTATATAGAAAATGGAAGGGTAAATTTAATAGGCTCCACCACTGAAAATCCTTATTTTTATATATTCAATGCTCTTTTAAGCAGATGCACAGTAATAGAATTTAAAGAGATTTCTCTTTTAGATATAGTTTTTGGAATAAAAAACGTGATTAAAAAATATGAAGATGATACAAATATAAAAATAACATATGATGATGATGCTCTATCTACTATAGCTCAGGTTTCCTCAGGAGATATGAGAAGGGCTTTAAATATTTTAGAAACCATAGTAGAAATATATTTTGCCTATGAAAAATCTATTCATATAGATAAGGGAAGTATAAATAAGTTTTTAGGAGAAAAAACTTTAAGATATGATAGAGATGGAGATGCCCACTATGATATATTGAGCGCTTTTCAAAAATCCATAAGAGGAAGTGATGAAAATGCAGCACTTCATTATCTTGCAAGGCTTATAAAGGTAGAGGATTTGATTTCAATATCGAGAAGGCTTATGGTTATTGCTTGTGAAGATATCGGACTTGCATATCCTCAAGCTATTCCCATTGTAAAATCTTGTGTAGATATGGCTTTTCAATTAGGGTTTCCTGAAGCTAGAATTCCACTTTCTGATGCTGTAATAGTCCTTGCAAAAGCTCCTAAATCAAATTCTGGAGTTTTAGCTATAGATGAAGCTTTAAAGGATATAAATATGCATAATATAGGAGATATTCCAAAGCATTTAAAGGATGGAAGCTACCAAGGCGCAAAGCAAATGGGAAGAATGACAGAATATAAGTATCCTCATGACTTTCCTAATAATTATATAAAACAGCAGTATTTACCAGATGAATTAATCAATAAAAAATATTATAAATATGGAAATAACAAATACGAAAAGGCATTAAACGATTATTGGGGTAAAATAAAAGAAGATGAAAGATAGAGGATAAAATTTAAAAAGGAGATGACTATATGGAAAATAAATATCCACTTATAAAAAAAATGAAGAAATGCGAAGAAATATTTTGGATAAATGAAAATGTGGATAATAAGCTTGTTGATGAAATTACAAAGGGAGATATAGAGGATGCGAAAGAGAGGCTTAGGCGTTTTTCATCCTATATTAAAAAAGCTTTTCCCAAGACTTTAAATAAAGATGGAATAATTGAATCGCCACTTATAGAAATACCTTTAATGAAAGATAAATTGATGGAGTATACAAACTTTGACCTTCATGGAAGGATGTTTTTAAAATGCGATAACCTTTTGCCTATATCAGGTTCTATAAAGGCAAGAGGAGGGATATATGAGGTTTTATTTCTTGCTGAAAAGATTGCTATAGAAAATAATATGCTAAAATATGAAGACGATTATTCTATTTTATATGAAGATAGGTTTAAAAAACTATTTTCAAACTATTCTATAGGAGTTGGTTCTACTGGTAATTTAGGTCTAAGCATAGGTATAATGAGTGCAAAACTTGGGTTTTCAGTAACTGTCCATATGTCACAAGATGCAAGGCAGTGGAAAAAAGATTTGCTCCGTGAAAAGGGCGTAAATGTAGTTGAATATGAAGGTGATTTTAAAATGGCAGTAGATGCAGGAAGGAAGCTTTCAAAAGAGACTAAAAACAGCCACTTTGTAGATGATGAAAATTCTAAAACATTGTTTTTAGGGTATGCTGTTGCAGCAGAAAGATTAAAATCCCAATTAGAAGATATGAATATATTTATAGATGATGACCATCCTCTCATGGTTTATCTACCTTGTGGAGTAGGAGGGGGCCCTGGAGGTGTAACTTATGGTTTAAAACAAATATATGGTAAAAATGTCCATTGTATATTTGCAGAACCTACAGAAGCTCCTTCTATGCTCTTAGGAATTATGACAGGTCTCCATGATGAAATATCTGTACAGGATATCGGGCTTTCAGGAAAAACTTTAGCTGATGGTCTTGCAGTTGGAAGGCCTTCAAAGTTAGTGGGAAAGATTGTTCAAAACCTTATTGATGGAATTTATACCATAAATGATGATAGATTATATACCTTAGAGCGTATGTTATACTTAAGCGAAAAAATGTTTATAGAACCTTCAGCTGCAGCTTCTATTCCTGGTTTTTACCTTACACAAAAAAATGAAGAGATAATGAAGAGGATTCCTAAAATGGAAAATGCAATCCACATAGCATGGGCAACAGGTG
>JAVBPQ010000090.1:0-28362 GCA_031549525.1 Clostridiaceae bacterium
GACCCTTTAAATTTTTCATCAGATCCCTTCTCTTAATAAGAAGCCTCATAAGGTCATCTTTTTTGATATCTTTATAGTTTATATCGCTATCTATCCTTAAAACCTTCAAAACATCTAAAGAAACCTCAGAGCTATCAAGTATAAAGCATGGAATTTTAGAATATTTCTCATCGTAAGTTAACTCATAGAGAGCCTTTATTGCATGAAATCTATTTTCTCCAAGGATAACTTTAAAAGACTCACCATCCTTTAAAACCATAAGAGGAGTGAATATGCCAATTTCCCTTATTGAATTTACTAAATCAGCCTTTTGAAGCATATTGCTACTAGATAAGCCAATATAGCCTTCTTCCCAAGCTCTCAATTCACCTATAGGAATATATTTTAAATCCTTAAAATAATCAATAAAAAAAGAATCACCCTTAAGATCAATATTAGATGTTGCAATTTTCATATCCAAATAATCCTTAGCAATGTGTTTTTTAGCATAATCTTTATTGATATCTTCAACCTTATTTAGATTCCTTTCTTCAAAGTATTGATCTAAGTTCTCTTTTTTAATAAAAGGATGCTCTTGTTTTATTTCAGTAGTTATTTCTTTAGGTTCTAAATTAGTTTCTAAATTAATATCCATATTTTGCTCCAATCATTAACGTATTTTATATTTAAATTGTATTTTTAAGTTTAAAAAATATGCATATTTATTAAGCTTATCATAAATTTAGAAAAAAATTATGTGATAAATTTCTCTAGGGTATAGAGTAGAGAATATTTATCACATTTAGGCGAAATAAGCTATTTAGGGGTTACTTTATATTTTCCAGGTCCGATTTCAATATTAACCTTAGGTGCATCAATTTTAATACCAGTTAAATTAACATCTACCTTTGTATTTCCATGAGTACCTTTTGCAGCATCTACCTTAACCCCTGTAAGATTTACATCAACTTCAGTATCACATTTTGCTCCTTCAGGGCTTTCATAATGAAAACCAGTCATATTGATTCCATCATAGCAAGTTGTATTATCTGAAGATTTGGTGGAATTTGTTTTATTTTTAGTACTATTTTTTGATTTTGTTGTATTTTTATTGGATTTTTTTTCAGTGGTATTTTCATCGTCATCAGTATTTTCTTCCTCATCATCACTTGAGGTTTTTGATGAAGTCTTAGACTTTGAAGTAGAATTTTCTTCATCATCAGTTTTTTTTGTGCTCTTTGAAGTATTTGTTTTGGAATTTACAATATTTGTTTCAGCACTAAAGAATATGTTTTTTAAAACCACAAGGGTAGTTGTGATCAAAATAATAGCAACTAAGCTCATTATAAATCTCTTCACTAAAACACCCACTCTCATATAAAAAGATTATAAAAGCATAGTATACTAAAATTAATGAAAAAGACTTAAAACATGTGTAAAATCCTATATATTTGAACTAAAATACTATCTGTCAATTAGCGTTTGTATGATGTTTTGTTTTGAGTGTATAGCTCCTGTTGGGCAAAGCTCTTGGCAGCAAAAACATATGATGCATTCATTCATATCCCACTTTGGAATTAGTTTTCCATTTTTTGAAACAAATTTTATTACCTTATTTTTTTTAGGGCAAACTTCATTGCATCTTTTGCAGCTTATGCATTTTTCAGGTATAAGTTTTGGTCTAGGAGCAAAAACTCTTTTTAATAGATTGCTATTTGTTGCTTTATAGAAAAATGTATTTGATTTTTTTCTTATAAGTTCAAAATCCTTAGCTTCTATATCAGATAATCTCTCTCCAAGGATTTTTATGTTATTTAAATCAGTTTCTCCAATATTATAGTTTTTAGCTTCTCTTAAAATAGGGGTATCTGTGGGTTTTTCATATCCTATGAGCTTTGTTGCAACTGAATCTACTGCGATTATGTCGTCACCCATTATTATGCAATTTAAATTATAGGGAGAGCCGTTTTTAGGGCCATTTCCTTGCATAGCAACTATTCCATCTAAAATTGAAAATCTTGTCTTTAAAAGTGTGTTTATATCTAAAAGCATTTTAGAAAAATTATCTACTTGAGGCATTCTTGCATGAAACTGAGTTTTTTGAACTCCAGGTATGCAGCCAAATTGATTCTTAACAGACCCTGTAAATAATGTCATAGAATGAGTCTTTATTTTAGGAAGTGTTATTAAAACATCGCATTCATATGCAGCGCGTGCAATATCGAATGTTTTACACAATATTCCTTCTTTATTAGATACCACTAAATGATCCTTGTTAAAGTTTTCAATTTTAACCTCATATCTATTAGCAACTTCACAGAGGCCAATTATTTCAGCTGTCTTTAAAAATTCTCCTACACCACAAGAGTCTCCAAAGGAAATATTAGAAGTATAGTCTTTTATAACCCTTATGACAGCTTCGAAGAAAATATAATGTGTTGCTGAAAGAGCGCCTTTTTTTTCTCCTGTTATGACATTTGGTTTTAAAAGGACTTTGCTATTTTCTTTAATAAATCCTCGTATGTAGTTATCTCCACCTAATGCCATAAAACCTTCTCTTATTTTATTTTCAATTTCATTTACGTCATAATTTATGCACTTTGCTAAAAATACACTTGACATATCTTAACTCCTTATACTTTAGTTATAGTATGTTGATAATATCATAAATTCAATATTAAATATAGTTTGAATTTTTTACTAAAAGTTCACATTCAGTTCATATAAAACAATTATCATCGTATTATTAAGTTTAAGTGGGGGTTTATATAATGATATCAAAGAGAAAATCAAAAGCAAAAAAGTGGATTATTCTAGCATGTTTTCTGATAGTCGTGATAGCTGCAGTATTAGTATATATGTTTCGACAAAACAACCAAAATTTTGAAGAAGTTGCAGCTAAAATGGGTAGCATAACCACATATAATTCATTTTCAGGGAACATAGAGGCTAAAAATCATCAGACTGTAATATCAGAAAAGCTTATGCAAATATCAGAAATAAGAGTTAAAAATGGTGATCAGGTTAATGAGGGGGATGTGCTCATTGTATCAACCATAGGAGATGAAATAGCCTCAAAGATAAGTGGTGAAGTTCAAGGCCTTAATCTTGAAGAAAATGCCACAATTATGGCGGGGGTAAAGCTTTTAGAAATAATAGATTATAATAATTTACAAGTGAATATTAAAGTAGATGAATATGATCTTCCATCGGTTAAAATTGGCAAAGAGACTAATATTAAGATAAATGCTTTAAATAAAGATGTAACTGGTACTATAAATGATCTATCAAAGACAGGAACATCTATGAATGGAGTTACATTTTTTATAGCTACAGTAAATCTTGAAGAAGATCCTGAACTTAGGATTGGAATGTCTTGTGAAGTTAAACTTTTAAGCAATCAGGCAGTTGATGTTTTAACGCTTCCTATGTCTGTAATTCAGTTTAATGATGATAATACTGCCTATGTATTAAAAGAAGGAGAAAATGGTCGTGCTGAAAAGGTTGAAATAGCTACAGGTATCAATGATGGTAATGTTGTAGAAATAAAAAGCGGAGTGATAAATGGAGAAAAGATACTATATTCAAATGATCCTCTTGCAAATTTACTTGGAAGGCGAGTAATGGGAGGGCGAAGGTAATGCCTGAAGAAATCTTAAAAATGGTGGATGTTTGCAAAAGTTATTATATGGGCTCTGAAGAGCTAAAGGTTCTTTTTGATGTGAACTTAAAGATAGATTCTGGAGAGTTTATTTCCATTTTAGGACCATCAGGATCAGGCAAATCTACTATGATGAATATAATAGGCTGCCTCGATGTAGCAACAAGTGGAGAATATAAATTGTCTGGGAATAATATCAACGATTTAGATGAGAGTCAGCTTGCACATGTAAGAAACAAAGAGATAGGATTTGTTTTTCAAAGCTTTCATCTTCTTCCAAGGATGTCAGCACTGCAAAATGTTGAATTACCGCTTATATATTCAGGTCTCTCAAGAAATGAAAGGAGAGATCAGGCTATGGAAATCTTAGAACAAGTTGGTCTTAGTGATAAGATTAGAAATATGCCAAATCAATTATCAGGTGGGCAACAGCAGCGTGTTGCAATAGCAAGGGCTCTTGTTACAAAACCCACTATTTTGCTTGCAGATGAACCGACTGGTGCACTTGATCAAAAAACAGGACATCAGATAATGGAGCTGTTTGAAGAGCTAAATAGAGATGGAAGGACTATAATAATGATAACCCACGATACTAATATTGCAAGCCATGCTAAAAGGGTTATAAATATTTTAGATGGATATTTAACTGAGGAGGTGAGCTGATTGTTTTTTGAGAGCATAAGGATGTCTTGGGAAAATATTATAAACAATAAATTAAGGTCATTTTTAACCATGTTAGGAATCGTAATAGGTGTAGCATCTATAATTGCGCTTATCACCATAGTTCAAGGAGCAAGAGACAGCATAGGCGATCAGGTAAATGCATTAGGTGTAAATAAAATAATGGTTACAGCAAGCGGAACTCCTCTTAAACAAGGTTTAAATGAACAAGATATTAAAAGTATATCTTCAGTAAAAAATGTAAGCGGTATCTCTCCTACTATTTCTATGAGAACTAACGTAGTATATAATGGAAAAATAAAGAAAAATGTTTCGGTTCAAGGTAAAAATGAAATATTTTTCAAAGAAGATGAAACCCTTTTAAGGAATGGGAGAGTTATAAATATTTTGGATATTGAAGCTAAAAATAATGTAGCACTTATAGGAAATAATGTGGCATTAGAGCTTTTCTATGGTGTTGATCCTCTTGGAAAAGATATAAGAATAAATGGAATAACATATGTAATAATAGGCACACTCACCACTTCAAACACTTTTAGCATGAGCTCTACTAATAATTCCGTCATAATTCCATACACAACAGCTATGAGAACGTTAGGAATAAAAAATGTGGTAAATCTTGATGTGTTTTTAATAGATACAAGTATAGCAGATGAGAGCGTAAATGATATTAAAAGTGTATTAAATGCTTCCTTTAACTATAAGGAAGATTCCTTTACAGTATTTAATATGGGAGATATGATAGAGTCATTTGAAACCATGATGTCTATGATGTCTATGCTTCTTGGAGGAATTGCTGCCATATCTCTTGTAGTTGGAGGTATTGGTATAATGAACATGATGCTGGTTTCAATTACTGAGCGTACAACTGAAATCGGACTTAGAAAAGCACTTGGTGCAACACCAAATATCATACAGATTCAATTTATAATAGAAGCTATATTCCTTTCCTTGATAGGAGGGATAATTGGGCTTTTATTAGGGAGTTTAGTTGCCTATATTGCAGGGACATTGATGGATACAGGGTTTACTATAACAACTGCCACTATTTTACTCGCAGTAGGATTTTCAGGAGCAGTTGGAATAATATTTGGATATATGCCTGCAAGAAAAGCAAGTATGCTAAATCCTATAGATGCACTAAGAAGTTTATGATAAAACCATGAGGTGTATATTATGATAATGATTTTATTAGTTGATGATAATCTAAAGATTAGAAAACTAATGGAAATATATTTAAATAAAGAAGGCTATGGTGTAGTACATGCAGAAAACGGCCGAGATGCTTTGGATAAACTAGAAGAAAACTTTATAAGCCTTATAATTGTGGATATAATGATGCCAGAAATGGATGGATTTCAACTGGTTTACGAGCTTAGGCAAAATGGATATGATTTGCCAATACTTATGATAACTGCTAAGGAGAGTTTTCTTGATAAGAAAAAGGGATTTGAAATTGGTGCAGATGATTATATGACTAAACCTGTTGATTTTAATGAGATGTTGCTTAGGGTAAATGCCCTTTTAAGGAGAGCTAAAATAAGCAAAGATAAGAGGATTTCCATAGGTCATATTGAATTAAATTATCAATCCCTTGAAGTTATAACAGAAGAAAAAACTTGGCTTTTGCCTAAAAAAGAGTTTTATCTTCTTTATAAACTTCTATCCTATCCAAATAAAATATTTACACGTCAAGAGCTCATGGATGAGATATGGGGATTTAATTCTGAAGCAGACGAAAGGACTGTAGATGTACATATTAAGAGATTAAGGGAAAAATTTTCAGATATTAATGAATTTGAATTAATAACCATACGGGGTCTTGGATATAAAGCAATGAAAAAGGTATGATAAAATCTGTATATTTAAAGCTTGTATTTGCATATTTTAGCATAATGTTAATTGGAAATATAGCAGTATTTATAATATTTAGCATGTCTATTGAAAAAACTATAATAGCTGAAGTAGATAATAAAATTTCTGATTTGATTTTATCCTTGCAAGATTTATATAAAGAAGATAGCAATAAAAACAGCATAGAAAAATTTTTAGAATTAAATTATATAAGAGCGGTTTTTTTAAAAGATTCTAAAGATATTAAAAACAATCAATATATTGTAGAGTTTTTTTCTAAAGAGAAATTAGATGCATTTTTTGAGAATAATGAAGATAATATGTATATAAAAAAGAGGAATGCATTATTTCAGACGATACCTGCTGTTTTGATGAAGCTAAATAATGGAAATGATTTTCAATATTTATTTATATACACAGATGCTACTAAAATGTCTTTTAATTTTATGTCTACTTTAGTGAAATTAAACTTCTTTTCTATGTTATTTGCTATGCTCATGATACTTATTGCGACAAAATATATAGTTGAGCCTATTAAAAAACTAAGCCTTGCTACAAAGAAGATATCTTCTGGAAATTTTGATGTGTATATAAATGATGATAGGAAAGATGAAATAGGGCAATTGATTGAAGGTTTTAATACCATGGCTCATACTTTAAAGAATATTGAAATCACAAGAAACGATTTTGTTTCATCCTTATCTCATGAGTTTAGAACTCCTCTCACATCTATAGAAGGGTATACAAAACTTTTAGCAGATTGTGATGATAAAGCTGAGAAAAAAGAGTATGCTGATATAATTACAGAAGAGACAAGAAGGTTATCTAATTTATCTAATAACATATTGTTGTTAAATAGGATTGAAAGTGAAAATATAATTCTAAAGAAAGAATGCTTTAGATTAGATGAGCAAATAAGAAAATCCATATTGCTCCTAGAAAATCGCTGGAGCGAGAAAAATATAGATATGGATATAACTTTAGATGAAGTCACATATTTTGGAAATGAACAGCTTTTATTTCAGGTGTGGATAAATCTTATCGATAATTCGATCAAATTCTCTCAAAATGGAAGTAAACTTGAAATATCCCTTGAAGACAAAAATAAAAGTATAAAATTTAGAATAAAGGACTATGGAATTGGTATTCCTAAAGATAGCATAGATAGGATATTCGATAAGTTTTATAAAATTGATGAATCAAGGAATGGAGATGGAAATGGACTTGGTCTATCTATTGTAAAGAAAATTGTAGATATGCATAAAGGAGAAATTCATATATTAAGCGAGGTTAAAAAGGGTACTGAAATAATTATTTCTATGTGACAAATATTTTTTAGAGAGGTTATGATTTTTTTGGTTAATTTATGTCTCCTTGGGTGTGGAGGGAGCGTTCCCCAACCTGAACGGAGTTTGACATCATTACTTATAAATATTAAGGGCAGTAAGGTTTTAATCGATTGTGGAGAAGGAACTCAGGTTTCCATGAAACAAGTAGGATGGGGATTTAAAAATATCGATACCATATGCTTAACTCATTTTCATTTAGATCATATATTAGGACTTCCTGGGCTTCTTCTTACAATTGCAAATTCTGATAGAAAAAATGATATAGATATAATTGGTCCTATGGGGCTTTCAAGAGTCATGGATTCTTTTAAGATATTTTTCAATTATTTACCATTTAATTTAAATATTATTGAAGCAAGCAATATAAATGATATAATTTTGGAAAATGAAGACTTTACCATATCTGTACTAGATTTAGAACATTCAGTTCGTTGTCTTGGATATAGTATTTACATAAAAAGGCAGAGAAAATTTGAAGTTTTAAAAGCTGAATTAAATGATGTACCTAAAAAAATTTGGAAGAGCCTTCAAAGTGGAAATAGAAAAGAGTATAATGGTAAGATTTATACACCAGAAATGGTCTTAGGAGAAAGTAGAGATGGTATAAAACTTTCTTATATAACAGACACTAGGCCCATAAAGCAGATTGAAGGATTTGTTAAAGATAGCAATATCTTTATCTGTGAAGGTATGTATGGAGATGAAGAAGATCTCTTTAAGGCAGAAGAAAATAAACATATGCTTTTTTCAGAGGCTGCAACTATAGCCAAAAATTCTAACGTCAAAGAATTATGGTTAACACACTTTAGTCCTTCTATGGAGGATGGGAGTATTTATTTAAACAATGCTAAAAATATCTTTAAAAATACAAGGCTTGGTTATGATAGGATGCAAAGAGAAATTAAATATGAATAGTTTAATTTAAAATCCTATATTATTTTTTGTTTAAAATTATAAAGATTTTTAGGAGGAAAAATGAAAGACTTTGTTATAGTAACTGATTCTAGTTCGGATTTACTCGTCGATATTGTAAAAAAGTATAATATTGTAGTTATTGGATTGCCTTGCAATTTTAAAGGGGAAGAGATAAAAGAAGATTCAACGTATAGAGTGGATTTAAATGATTTTTATGAATCCATGAATAAAGGTGAGATGCCAAGAACTTCAATGGCAAATCCTACAGATTTTATAAATGTTTTTGAGGATATTTTAAATAAAGGAAAAGACATAATTTATATAAGTTTATCTTCTGGATTAAGCAGTACATATAATAGCTCTTTAATTGCAAAAGAAAGTTTATTATCTACATATAAAGATGCAAAAATTGAAACCATAGATTCTCTCTCAGCTGCGGCAGCTCAAGGCCTGCTTGTATATGAAGCTTGCAAGCTAAAAGAAAAAGGTGAATCTTTTGAAAAAGTAGTAAATTGGTTAAATGATAATGTTCAAAAGTTAAATTTATGGTTTATGGTGGATAGCTTAGATCATTTAAAAAGAGGGGGCAGGATTTCATTATCTCAAGCTCTAATTGGAAATGTATTAAATATCAAGCCTATTTTAACAATAGATAGCAAAGGGAAACTTGTAGTTGTAGATAAGGTTCGAGGTAGAAAAAAAGGTATGAAAGCTCTGCTTGAAGTTTTGCAAAATAGATGTGATGACATCAATAATTCTGTCGTATGTATACTTCATGGAAACTGTGAAGAAGATTCTAAAAATTTAGAAGAAGAGATAAAAAAGCTTTCTCCACTTGAAACTCTAATAACTCCAGTAAGGATAGTAATAGGGACCCATACAGGACCTGGAGCTCTTGCTATAGCATTTTTTGGAAATAATAGAAAAGGATAAAATATTTTAATTAACCTGTAATAAAAATTAACTGCTCAAAATATATTTATGTATATCATTGACACTTGAACAAGTGTTCTATATAATTATATTATGAGGTGGAGAAAATGAAAAGTGAATTTTATATAAAGGTGGATTTTGATAAACTAGGAGATATAAATTTAAAAGATATACCATTTACAAAAAAGAGCATATCTGAAAAAAATATATACGCAATTTGCGGAGGACTCATAAAAAATAATTCTATGACCATAATATTTAAAATAAATAATATTGGAGAATTAGAAAACTTTAATTTAAATTATGAAAATAAATTTAGCAAGTATGAAATTACAACATATTCTCCAAGATTGCTTCCAAGTTTTTAACTACATTTAAAAATTCATTTTATTAAGTCATAAAACATTTTCTAAAAATAAATTTTTTAGTAATTGTTTTCATGCCTTTTCATATTATCTGTTATTGATTAAAATAATATTAACTCAACCAAAAACTTGTTGGAGGATAATATGGATTTAGAAAAAATATTTTTTCTACAAACTCAACTTGATAAAGCAATTTTGGAGAATCATAATCTTGACCATAAAAATTTATTTCCTAAAAAGATTATTTCTTTGATTGTTGAACTCAGTGAACTTGCAAATGCTACAAGATGTTTTAAATATTGGAGCTTGAAACCACCTTCTTCAAAAGAAATAATATTAGAAGAATTCGTTGATAGTCTGCATTTTGTTATAAGTTTGGGGATAGAAATTAACTTTATTGATTTTAAAAAAATACAATATAAAAATAATGAATCTCCATTATATGAGCAATTATTAAGTTTATATATTGATATTAATGATTTTTTAGCTTGCCGAAATGAAGAAAATTTTATTAGCATATTCAATGATTTGATGGGTATGGGTTTAGCTATGGGTTTTCTTGAAGAAGAAATATTTAATGCTTATTTAAAAAAGAATGAAATTAACCTTTTAAGGCAAGCAGATGGATATTGATAGTAATTTACCAATATTTATAATTAAAACATATATTTATTCATAGATCATAGCAGCTTTACTTACTTTAAAATATTTTTTGTCTTTAAGCGTGTATAGCATCATTTTTGTTATAATACCTTCTTTTGAAATTGTATCATATACATATTCTTTCTTAAAGTAATTTTTTTCTAGAATCTTTGCTGATTTATCATTATCAAATTGTAGATCAGCAATGATTCTTTTTAATTTTATATTATTAAATGCAAATTTAATAACCTCTTCCATTGCCTCTTGCATAAATCCATTTCCTTGAAATTCTGATAAAAGATCATAGCCAATTTGAGCATATTTAAAATCATCAGAAAACTTCCAAAGGCATATTGTACCTAAAAAACTATTATCTTCAATTTTTATTAAAGACCACACCATATATTTATTTTCTCTTATCCCCTTCTCTATTTTGTTTATGTATTCAATAGCCTGTTCGACTTTTTCATATTTTTTTATTGTAGTATACCTTATTATCTGTTCATTTGAGTGAAGATTAAAAATTCCATTTACGTCATTTTGAGATAATTTTCTTAAAATTAACCTATTAGTCCTTAATAAAGGAAATAAATTGAAATTAAACGTTACCATTAGAAATCCCCTATAATAAAAAAGTTAATTATATTATACTAATTTATAAATAAAATTCAACTTCAAAGTATATTTTAATAGGGAATTTTAAAATAAAAAATATATACATCCATATATAATAAAAAATTATATATATTACCTAATTTATAATATAAACAAATATTATAAATTTTTATTTTACGACAATGCTATACTATATTCAATAAAAAAATAAAGGAGAAAAAATTACTATATGGAAATTAATTGCAAGGGGCTCTTATGCCCACAACCTGTTATAAATACTAAAAAATATTTTGATTCCATAGAAAAAGGGAGAGCTGTTATAATAGTAGATAATGAGGTTGCTAAACAAAACATCATTAAATTTGCAAAAGGCAGCGGTTATGATTATGTTTTAATAGATAAAAAGGATGAGTATAGAATTGAAATAATAAAATCAAATGAAAATATTAAGCTTCAGGATAAAGCAGAGCTTTCAATATTAGTAAGCACGGACATTTTAGGAAAAGGTTCAGAAGAATTAGGCAAAATTTTGATGAAGAGCTATTTTTATGCACTTTCTGAAAGCGACAATATACCAAAAAATTTAATATTTATAAATAGTGGAGTAAAGCTTACAACAGAAGGTTCAGAAGTTATAGATAATCTCAATATATTGAAGGAAAAGGGAGTAGAGATAGCAAGCTGTGGCACATGCTTAGATTTTTATGGTTTAAAAGATAAGCTTTTAATTGGTGAAATATCTAATATGTACAATATAATTGAAAAAATGAACGCATCAACAAACACAATTACCTTATAAAGTAAATACTATATACTGATAGCGATATAAGGGGTTATTAAACTCTATGATCTTTAACAAAAAATTAAGCAGTGATTTACACTTTGCAATAGATAGTGGGATGACAACTTTAGAAAGAGTCGTTGTACATTATAAATTTGAACCAAAACCAATACTGGATAAGATACAAAAAAGCAGAATCAAAATATTGTACTTTTTTCCAAATATAAATTTGATTTGTATAAAGGCAGATTCAAAGATAATTAATACACTCATTGAATATCCACAAATTGATTATGTTTTTTTTGACGAAATTGGCGAGATCAGTCCACTTTTTTCAGTGGATTCCGGTAAAAATTGTAAGTATATTAAAAGCAATTTAACTGGTAAAAATATCAGCGTAGGTATTGTGAGTACAGGCCTACATCCTCATGATGACATCGTTAAGCCTATAAATAAGATTCATTACTTCTTAGATTTAATCAATAATTATAGTTTTCCTTATGATGATAATGGTCATGGAAGCTTTTTATCAGGTATCATTTCATCATCAGGATATTCTTCAGAAAAAGCTGCAAGAGGTGTTGCACCTGATTCAAATATATGCATGGTAAAGGCCTTTAATTCTATGGGCAAGGGTTATTTTTCTACTGTCTTATGGGGAATGGTTAAATTGCTTTCTTTATCTAGCGATTATAATATGAAAATAGTGTTATTACCATTTGAATTTAAATCTATAAATCCAATTATTTGGAAATCATTTGAAATTATCATAGATAAATTAAATAAAAAAAATGTCATTGTTATTTCTCCGCAAAGTACAATTAATGGTACTGTATCGTTACCTTCTTCTATTGAGAGATGTATTTGCATAGGGTCAATAAATCATAACGTTTTAAAAAATTCAATTAAGGGTTTTAAAAAGCCATATATAAAACCTGACTTTTATTTAAATGGTGAGAATTATATTTCTTTTTGCACAAATGAGTTTTTTATACCAGAAAAGAATGGGAGCAAGATATATCCTAAAAAGATAAAAGAAAAATATAGATGTTTTGCAGGAAATAGTTGTGCTGCAGCATATGCCTGTGGTCTTATTGCAAATTTAAAGCAAGAATATCCTGAGTTTGATTTTAATGATATCCATGGGCTTTTGAGGATAAATTCTGATAAAATAGAATCACCTATAAAATATGGCTATGGTATAATAACTAATATAAATATGAGAAAAATAGGAGCTAAGGAGTAGCATTATAGGGGGAAGATGATTTGATTTTAAAAATAGATGATAATGCCTTAAATCATTTAAGGGAAACTTCAAATGAAAGTGACAAACCAGTTTTAAGATTATTTATTAAGAATTTCACCTGAAGTGGACCTATTTTAGGGATAGTTCCGGATGAACTAAAAGAAGATGATAAAGAATTTTCTGTAAAAGATTTGCATTTTGCCGTTGAACCTGATATAGAGTATCTATTTAACAATGCAGCCATTGAATATAAAAAAGGAGTCTTTGGAGGAAAATTTGAGATAATAGTTGATAAGATTGAAATTTAAAAAATAAATAAAACTGCGTAGATTCTATGATCTAGGCAGTTTTTTGTTTATAATTTTCTAGTCTTCATCATTATAAGTTGCTGTAGGGATAGAACTTCTTAAGGATGAAATTGTAGGTGGAATAAATTTTTTCTCCTTAAATATATTGTTTCTTGATAATGTGTTATAACTTAATTCATCAAGCTTAGTTATAAAAGGATCGTATCTTAATTCTGCAAGTTTAGCTACAGCAGTATATATTTTTGATATTCTATACCATGTTTGAAGTCCGACAATACCATCAGGGGTTAGACCAAACACTTGCTGGAATGTTTTAACAGATTTTTCGGTTGCAGGACCAAATTGACCATCTACAGCAAGCTTTGGAATTAAAGGATAAGCTTGTGAAATTCTATTAAGCTGTTCTTGTATTGTACGAACACTTTGTCCGCTAGATCCTCGTCTTAAAGGTCTTCCTGGGTAAGATTCAGGTACACCGCCTACTTTTTTAGCAGAATCGAGCACAAGATTATTACCATAATAATATTTTAGTATTTCCATAGGTGTCTTTCCTAAATCTGCTTGAGCTTTGCTTCCCCATTGAGAAAGCCAGCCTGGGCATGTTACGTTATTACCATCGCAATATTGTGTAAGTAGAGGTTGGTTTGAGCCTGGTCTTTTAACATAATTTGTGAATAGTTCATCTACAAGATTGTTCACATTTCTGTAAATATTCCTTCCATATACAAAATATTGATCATAGGCAGTGCTGTTTGTAATCTGAAAATCTTTTCCCTTACTCCTATACCATTCAGTGTAGATTCTATTCATAGTAAATGATAATATGCATAAAATATTTGCTCTTAACGCATTTTCAGGCCATGTAGCATATATTTCTGAACATACTACATTCTTAATATAATCAGCAAATCTTACTTTATAATTTGTTGCAGTTGAATCAGGGGTTCCAGCATGAACTACTATAAATTCAGGTACAACAGGCTCAGGCAATACAACAAAACCTGGTCGTGATTCCAAAGGTTTCATGGGATCTTCAGGGATTTTATTTGGAAGATCGCTGTTTAATCTTACACCAGTAATCTCGATTATTATAACATCATTTTGCCTAAAATTTGAAGAAGGATATAATTCCACAGCTTGTATAGATTCTTCATCAGCTAAAATTTGGGTTCCAAGAATATTTACTGGTGTATACCCTGATGCTTCTATGGTAATATTTGCTGTGCTGTAAGGTGCATTGCCAGTTGGTTGTAAAGATTCTTCCTTTGGAGGTGCTGCAAGTTCTATAGATTCGGTTCTGCCAATATTATTTGTTACAAATTGTATTGGACTTAAAGGGTTTCCGACAGGAGAAAGCGGAGTAATTGTAACCCTTGCATCAGGAAAAGGAATAAGTGTATTTTGATTATATGTTTCTATTGTCAATAAGCCTTTAGCCATAAATTCCTCCCATATTTTACTTATATAAGATTATATTCTAAAGATAAACTAAATATTATTAAACTATTAAATCTTAGAACAAAAAACTAACATCCATTATTAAGGTTAAAAATTTAAAATGATTAGCCATTTACCTTAAAGTCTTATATGATATAATTAAATGGGTGATAAATGATGGAAAATATTTATTTAGATAATGCTGCAACTTCATTTCCTAAAGCTCCTGGGCTTGGAAAGTTTATTTCAAGTTATATAGATAATTTTGGCGTAAATATAAATAGAGGTATTTCTGCATTATCATATGAGGCTGAAAATATAGTTTATAATACACGGGAGAAACTTTGCCGCTTTTTTAATTTTGATGATCCTTCACATGTTGTTTTTACTAAAAATATCACTGAAAGTTTGAATATGTTAATGCTTGGATTATTAAAAGAAGATGATCATGTAATAGTATCTTCAATGGAACATAATGCTGTTGTAAGGCCGCTTACTTTTTTATCCCAAGCTAATATTAAATATTCTAAGATACAATGCACTAAAGAAGGATTTATGAACCCAGAGGATATTTTAAAATTAATAAGAAAAAATACTAAAGCAATTTTTATAACTCATTCTTCAAATGTGTCTGGAAATATATTTCCCATGAAGAGGATTGGGGAGATATGCAAACAAAATAAGCTGTATTTTATAATAGATACGGCACAAACTGCAGGATTTATTAAAATAGATATTAAAGAACTAAATGCTGATGCTATTGCTTTTACAGGACATAAGGGATTGCTTGGACCTCAAGGCATTGGCGGATTTATAATACAGAGTGATTTAAATGATAATGTAAAACCTATGATCTATGGGGGAACAGGAAGTTTTTCTCATCTTGAATATCAACCTAGCACAATGCCAGATAAATTTGAAAGCGGAACTTTAAACATTCCAGGTATTGCAGGTTTAAATTTTAGTTTAGATTATATAAATAAGATTGGTTTAGATTATATCAAGGATAAAGAAATTTATTTAACTGGTATATTTATAGAGGGCTTAAAGAATATTAATAATATTGATATTGTAGGATCTTTAAGTACAGAAGATAGATGCCCTGTCATATCAATATATACAGATAAAAGGGATATATCTGAAATTTCCTATATATTAAGTTCAAAACAAGGTATTTCAACGAGGGTAGGATTGCATTGCTCTCCATGGTCTCATATGACCTTAGAAACTTTTCCCTACGGTACAATAAGATTTAGCATAGGTCATGCAAATACAAAGGAGCAAATTGACTATGCATTATTATCATTAAATAAACTGGTTAATCAATAGGTGAGATATGGAAATATATGAAATTCAAAGGGATGGCATTATTGGTAGCAAATTAGAGAAATTCCTTAAAAATAAAGATCTTAAATATTGGTTTATGGTTACTGCTGAAGAGTTAATAGGTATTAAGGATCATTTTAGCTTTAACAATTCTACTATAAATGAGTGTATGGATTACAAGCAGCAGGGAAGGCTTGAAGTATATGACAATTATAGCTTTGGAGTAGTAAATATCATAGACAATAAAAATGGCAGGATATCATCTTGGGAGCTAAATTTTTTTTTATCTAAAGAGTATATAATTTTAGTGTCCAAAAATAATAAATCTTTAGTTCAGGTAAAAAATAACGCCATGAATTATATGAAAAATCAGTCTAAGCATGCGTTAAGCCCTGAAATCGTTCTATATAGTATTTTAAATAATATAGTTGTAAGCTATACAAATTTAATAAATAGCTTAGAAACGAAGCTTTACAAAATTGAAGTTGAATTATTTGAAGTTGATAAAAAGGATTTTATCAAGGATATAATGGATATTAGAAAAAATGTCATGATAATGAAAAAGATATGTGAATCTCTCTTAGATGTTTCAGAAGATCTTGTGGACAATGAAAATAATATATTAGAGCAATCTTCCTTAAGGCATTTTAGAAACTTAGTGAGAAAGGCAAATAGGATCAATATGGATATTCTCACAATAAGGGAGTATTTAACTCAAGTGAGAGAGGCTTACCAAGCTCAAGTAGATATTAAACTTAATAATATAATGAAATTTTTTACTGTCATAAGCGCCATATTCTTACCACTTACATTTTTAGTTGGATGGTATGGTATGAATTTTAAATATATGCCTGAGCTTGAATGGAAATATGGATATTCATTTGTAATGATCTTAACAGTGATTTTAGTAATGGTATGTATTGTATATTTTAAAAATAAAAAGTATATGTAATAAGATTTATAGCATATAAATATTTATTACTCATTGATAGATTTCTTTAAAATATCTCTTATTTCCGACAATAATAACTCTTCTTGTGTAGGTTCTTGAGGAAGAACCTCTTTTTTTCTTCTAAAAGAATTTATTAATTTTATAAAGATGAAAATAGCAATAGAAACCAAGAAAAAGTTAACTATATTTTGAATAAATATACCATATAATATCTCTGAGTTATTTATTACAAGCTTTAGATCTTTAAAATTTTGGTTAAGAAATATGCCTATAATGGGTGTTATGATATCATCTACTAACGATGAAACTATCTGATTAAATGCTCCTCCAAGTATAACTCCCACGGCAAGGTCTATAACATTACCTCTGTTTATAAATTCTTTGAATTCTTGAATGATTTTCATAAACATACCTCCTATAATTAAATATTTAGTATTACTAATAAATAATAATGTTACATAAGTAAGTAGTTTAGTATTACCAATATATAATAACATTAAATAAGTAAGGAATCCAGTATTACCAACATATAATAACGTTAAATAATTAAGTGATTTCATTTTGCTAATATATAATGATATTAAATAAGTAAATTTTAAGGAGGTATAATTTAATGAGGAATTTTTACTTTTATTTAAAATATTCATAAAATGTTATTTCCTTTATGCAAGAGGATAAATTTAGGGTTGACATTTTAAAATATAATTAATAAAATTAGTTATATAATATTTAACTTGATATAAAGATATTACCAACAAAATAGTAAGTGTTTTGATATTTTTTATTTAGGAGGAAATATGAAGGGGAAATTGCGAGTTATTGCTTCTTTGTTAGCGATTACGCTATGGTCAAGTGTTTCTATAGTTAGTGCAACGAATGTCAATGAATTAAGAAGTGAAGTGCAAGTTAATCAAGCTGAGTTGGACAAGGTTATGATAGAGCTTGGTAAAATGGAGGATGAAATACAAAAGGTTAATAATAAGATTGAAGTTGCTATCAATGAGGTAGAGACCACTGACAAGAAAATTGGGAAAGTCGAAGGCGATATCAGTACTACAAATAATGAACTTGCTGAAGCAAAAGAAGAAAAGACAAGTAAAGAGAAACAATATGGAGATAGAATAGTTGAAATATACAAAAGAGGTAAACTTGATTATTTAATGTATGTTCTTTCTACAAAGAGTATTGAAGACTTAGTTACAAGATTTGAACTTGCTCAGAAAGCTATGGACTATGATGAGGATGTAATTGATGACTTAAAAGGAAAACAAGAGAACATAACCAAGGCAGTGAACAAGCTTGAGTCACAAAAAAACGATTTAAATACATTAAAAGATGAACAACAGAAAAACGTTGATGAGCTTAATGATCTTAAGGTAGAATATGAGGGTAAGCGAAATGAACTAAATGTAAGACAAGATCAATATAAAAATGAAATTGCTGAATTAGAAAGACAAATAGAAGAATTAGTAAAACCAATAATAGTGACGAATACCAACACGAATACGAATACAAATTCTAATACAAACCAACAGGTTACTGATCAAGTTACTGAAAGTGTGCAAAATGCAAATACAAATCAGCAGCAAGTGGAACAGCAGGTTGAACAGGTTGAAGTTGCCCAAACTTCTAATGTAAATAGGGGATCTTATGGTACTGGTAGTGATATAGCAAACTATGCGGCACAATTTTTAGGTGTTCCCTATGTTTGGGGTGGGACAAGCCCTTCAGGCTTTGATTGCTCAGGTCTTACTCAGTATTGTTATTTAAATGCTGCAGGGATATCTATTCCAAGAGTTGCAGCGGATCAGCAAAATGCAGGATATGCAGTGTCAACTCCTCAATCTGGAGATTTAGTATTTTTCGGTTATCCAGCATATCATGTTGGAATTTATGTTGGAAACGATACTTACATACATGCTCCAACGTCTGGAGATGTTGTTAAGTATTCTAAACTATCTTATGCAAGTAGTTATTCTGGAGCAAGAAGATATAGATAAAACTTTAAGAAAATAGGTAAGGCTTACTAAATTTTATATGGGGATGGTGATACTCTTTATATCATTATAATATTAAATATTATATATTGTAAAGTTGTTAAATGGCAGGATTGCTCCTGTTTATATAATATAAATTTAAATAACAAAATAAAGTACAGAAGGGAATTTGTAAATCGCTTTCTGTACTTTACTTCTATTTTGATAAGCTTTGTAGAATTGATAAAATTATACTAAATAGAAGAAAGCATTACATTCAACATAATTGATTTTTTTCTTAGCTAGACTTTCTATTAAATATATTCTATTGTTATCTAAAGGTATATTATTATGTTTTAAAAAAGTTATGGCATGTGCTGATGTTACTTTCCCTTCCCACAATAGTTCAAAAATATACTCTAAACTTTTAGAGACGCTGTTTTGACTTGAAGCTATGTTATGGTTATAACTATAAGTAAGATATAATCTATCTAATAAGTACACAGCAAAATTCATATCGATCCTGCCTTCTTTAAATACATTGAGTATAGTCTCTTTAAATTCCTTTTCATTCATCTATGTATTCACCTCTAGCTATAAAATTAACTTTATTTACGATCTTGAGACTAATATAATATAAATTTTAACATATTTCATGTTTTAAGTATAGGATTTATGCAAAACAAACATGAAAACAATCCTATTTAACCTTTTTTATGAAAAATAATAAAAAAATTGAATTAAATAATAATATTATGATAAAATTACTTTATTTAGTTTAGTATAAAATTTTAAAAATAGGGATGGGATTTGTATTGTCAAATGGTTTATAATTAAATTGTTAAACTAAAGGAGGGCGTTTTGTGAGTTTTGCAGATAAACAATATCTTAAAGTTGTAAAAGATATTTTAAATCATGGTTATTATGATCAAAATAGAACTGGAATTCCTACATATAAATTACCGCATCAGATATTTTATTTTGATTTAAGGGATGGATTTCCAATTTTAACTACTAAATTTGTAGCATTTAAAACTGCAGTTAAAGAATTGTTGTGGATATATAAGGATAAGAGCAATGATGTTAAATTGTTAAATGAACAAAATGTTCACATATGGGATAATTGGACAAAAGATGACAGAACTATAGGAACTGCCTATGGATGGGTGGTTGATAAATATGATCAGGTTGATAAGTTAATTCATGGTTTAAAGACGGATCCTCAAGGGAGGCGGCATATAATCTCTCTTTGGCAAATATCCCATTTAGATGGAGGAGCTTTATATCCTTGTGCATTTATGACCATGTGGGATGTCACTGATGGTTTTTTAAATTCTATGCTCATTCAAAGGAGCGGGGATATGCCTCTTGGTGTGCCTTTTAATATGGCTCAATATGCGGTCTTAGTCCATCTTATTGCTAAGGTTACTGATCTTAAACCAGGATTATTTACTCATGTTATAAATAATGCTCATATTTATGAAAATCAGATTGAGGGTATGAAGATACAATTAAGTAGAGAAAATAATGATTATAAAGCTCCTAAACTATGTTTAAATGATAATATAAAGGATTTTTATGATTTTAAAATTGAGGATATATGGTTAGAGGATTATAAGTATCATGAAACTATAAAAATGGAGGTGAGTGTTTAGTGCTTAGCATAATTGTGGCTATTGGAAATCATAACGTCATTGGATGTGAGAATAAAATGCCTTGGCATTTACCAAAGGATTTAAAATATTTTAAGGATAAAACAAAGGGACATGTAGTTATAATGGGACGAAAAACGTTAGAATCCATTGGAAAGCCTTTACCTAATAGAAGAAATGTTGTCATAACAAAAAATAAAGATTATATATGTAAATTTTCTGAAGTTAAAATTGTAAATAGCTTAGAGGATATTAAAGAATATATAGAAGATGAAGATGAAAACTTTGTAATTGGTGGGGCTACTATTTATAAGGAGCTTTTGCCATATTGCACAAAGCTCTATATAACGAGGATATATGAAGACTTTAAAGGAGATTCATTCTTTCCTAAAATAGAAGAATCCAAATGGAAAATTACAGGTTGTGAAAATCCACAAGAAGATGGTCCATTTAAATATGAATTTTTGGTCTATGAGAAAAGGAGTTAAATTTAATGCATATTCAAACTTAGAAAATAGGTTTGTATGTGCATTTTTTTAAAAGTGAGCTTAGTTTCCATTTCCGTAAAAGAACAGCTTAAATAACAATTTTTTAATTGAATTTATATATATATCTCCTCTATAATATACAATATAGTATAATAGTATCATTATATAGTATTTTAATGGGAAAGCTATATTTATATAAGTTTTAATATAAATTGATTTCTTAATTTTATTGTTAAAGTAACAAAGAAAGGGAAATATAATGAGTTTTGATAAAGATAAAATAGAGAAGGCGGTTCTTATGCTACTAGAGGCTATTGGAGAAGATCCTGAAAGAGAAGGATTAAAAGAGACTCCCAATAGAATATCTAGGATGTATGAAGAGATTTTTCAGGGGATGAATACAACTGGAGAAGAAGTTTTAAAGAAGACATTTAACATCGACAATAACAATATGGTCATCGAAAAGGATATTGAGTTTTATTCCATGTGTGAGCATCATATGCTTCCGTTTTTGGGAAAAATACACATTGCATATATTCCAAATGGTAGGGTTGCAGGGTTAAGTAAGCTTGCAAGACTTTGTGAGGTTCATTCAAGAAGGCTTCAGCTTCAAGAGAAGCTTACAAATGATATAGCATCTGACTTATATAAAGAGATGAATGCTAAGGGTGTTATGGTAATAGTTGAGGCAACCCATCTATGTATGAGCATGAGAGGTGTTAAGAAGTTTAATGCTAGCACAAAGACCTTAGCTGTACTTGGTGAGTTAAAAGATAATCTAAAACTTAGGGAGGAAGCTTTAAGGCTTATCACAGTATAGATGGATAGGGTAAATTCAATATTAAATCATGAGGATTTTAAAGATAATATCCATAAGAACGATCTCTATGAAAGTGAAAGACGATTTTGCAAACATGATTTAGAGCATCTTTTATCTGTTGCAAGGATAGCATATATAATAAATCTTGAAGAAAACCTTCACATAGATAAGGAGATAATATATGCATGTGCACTCCTTCATGATTTAGGGAGAAATGTTCAGTATGAAAAAGGCATTCCTCATGAAGAAGCAGGGGCTTATATTGCAAAAGGTATTTTAAAAGACTCTAAATTTAAAGAAGAGGAGACTTGTGATATATTATGTGCAATTAGGAGCCACAGAGTATCTAAAAATGAAAATCCCTTAAATTCTTTGATGTATAGGGCAGATAAATTATCGAGGAATTGCTTTAATTGCAAAAGCTTTGATGATTGCAATTGGGATCTTAATAAAAAAAATTTAAAGATATTTGTTTGAGGTATTGATGAAAATAGGAGATAGAGAATTTGACTTTGATAAAAGAGTGTATATAATGGGAATCTTAAACTTAACTCCAGATTCATTTTCAGATGGAGGAAAGTATGCAAAATTTGACGATGCTATAAACCATGCAAGAAAGCTTGTAGAAGATGGTGCGGACATTTTAGATGTAGGTGGTGAATCCACAAGACCAGGTCATTCTTCTATATCATCTTCTGAGGAGATGGATAGGGTTATAGGGGTTATAGAGAGGATAAAAAAAGAGATAGATATCCCTATATCTATTGATACAAACAAGCACGATGTTGCAGAAGAAGCTATACGGGTCGGTGCAGATTTAATAAATGATGTGTGGGGATTTAAAAGAGATAGAAAGATGGCAGAGGTTGCAAAGAGATATGGTGTACCTTGCTGTTTGATGCATAACAGGGTTAAGCCTGATTACAAGAATTTTTTAGAGGACTGCTTAAATGATCTAAAGGGGAGCATTGATATAGCACTTGATGGAGGTGTATCCCCTTGCAATATAATAATAGATCCTGGAATTGGATTTTGTAAAGATTACTCTCAAAATATTGAGGTTTTAAGAAATCTTCATAGGTTTAAAGGGCTCGGCTTTCCTGTGCTTTTAGGAACTTCAAGGAAGAAATTTATAGGAACTATTTTAAATATAGACACTCCTAAGGATAGGGTGGAGGGTACAATTGCAACCTCTATTATAGGCGTTATGAAAGGCTGCAGCATATTGAGAGTTCATGATGTCTTAGAAAATAAGAGGGCTGTTATGGTTTATGAGGCTATAATGAAATAGAATAGGTGGTTTTATGGATAAAATAATAATCAAGGATTTAGAAGTCTATGCTCATGTGGGAGTTTTTCAGGAGGAGAAAAAGCTTGGTCAAAAGTTTTTGATATCCCTTGAAATTGAAACAGATTTTAAAAATTGTCTTAGAGAGGATGATTTAACTAAGACCATAAATTATGGAGAGCTTTGTAATTTAGTCTATGAAGAATTTAAGAGCTATAGATTTAATCTTTTAGAGAAAGCTTCTGATGAAATTTGCAAGGTTATACTATTAAAGTATGAAGGTGTAAAATCTGTGGAGGTTAAAATAAAGAAGCCTTGGGCTCCTATTGGACTTTCCTTAGATTTTGCAGGGGTTATTACAAAGAGAAAGAAAAATATAGCCTATATAGCTTTAGGTTCAAATATGGGAGATAAGGAAGGAAATTTAAACCTTGCTCTTTTAAAATTAAATGGTGATGATACAAAGGTATTATCTGTATCCTCTTTTATAGTGACAGAGCCTGTAGGATATCTTGATCAGGATGATTTTTTAAATGGAGCGTGTAAGGTTGAAACCATTTTAAATCCTTATGAACTTCTTAATAAGCTTTTAGATATAGAAAAGGAGCTTAAAAGAGAGAGGATAATAAGATTTGGTCCAAGGACTATAGATCTTGATATACTTTTGTTTAATGATTATATAATAAGCGAAGATGAACTTATAATACCTCATCCTAGGATGGGAGAGAGGTTATTTGTTCTTTTACCTCTATGTGAAATTGCTCCTTATGAGGTTCATCCAATTTTTAAAAAGAGGATTTTAGATCTTAAATTTGAGTTAACTTAATTTATTGATAAAGGATGTGGGTTTTATGAGCAATGTTCTCGTTGTCGAAGATGAGGACAGGATGCGGAAACTTATTGTGGCATATTTAAAAAAAGAAGGATATTATATTTTTGAAGCTTGCGATGGTGCAGAAGCTATTGAAGTATTTAATGAGAATAATAATATAGATATTGTTATACTGGATGTAATGATGCCCCTAATAGATGGATGGGGTGTTCTTAAGTTTATAAGAAGAAAATCCAATATCCCTGTGATAATGTTAACTGCAAAAGAAGAGGATGATGATAAACTTCAGGGGCTTAATTTTGGTGCAGATAAATACCTGACAAAACCTATAAGCCCTAAAGTTTTAGTGGCTGAAGTTAATTCAATGGCAAAAAGAGCTTACGAAAAAGAAAAAGATGGCATAAGCAATAATAGTAAAATTATAAAGCATGGAGTAGTATACATAGATTTAGACTCTCACACCGTTAAAATAGATGGTGAAAAGGTATATTTTTCTTTAACTGAATATAATCTTTTGATTTATTTAATAAAAAACAAAGGCATACTTTTAACAAGGGAACAAATTTTAAGAGCCGTATGGGGAATAAACTTCGATGGGGATGAGAGAGTTGTGGATACAAATATCAAAAGGATAAGGAAAAAACTTGAGGAAAATAATTATATAACAACCATAAGAGGAATAGGGTATAAGTTTGAGGAAAAGGCTCCGTAAAATAAATATACTAAAAAGTATCTCTTCAAAGGTATTTGTGTTAACTTCACTAGCTCTCATCGTATTTTTAACTGTTATGTATATGATAATTTTAATTGACTATGAAAGGTATTATAAAGAAAAAAAGGTAATATCATTTGCAAACTATATTGAAAGTTTCAGCAATGAGTTTAATAAAAAGAAGCTCGATATTGAAAGACAAAACTTTATAACAGAGTTTGAAAATGGATATAACGTGAAAGTGGTTATTTTTGATAAGGATTTTAATTTAAAATTTGATGGAAATAACATGACCCCAAGTACCATAAGCAGTGAAGTAACAATTGCCATGGCAATTTTTAGTCAAAGAGAACTTGCTGAAAAGCGTAAAACTGAAAGTTTAATAATAACCGAAATAAGTAGATACATAGCTCCATATAACACTGGTGTTATATATGGATTTACTGAAAATAGAGTTTATACTACAAAGAATGTCTTGACTGATTATTATTATATGTTTATCTTATCTTCTCTTCAGCCTATTGATGAAGCTGTAAAGGGTATTAGAGATTTTTTTGTTTATTTTTATACCATAGGTTTATTTGCTGCAATTTCTGTAAGCTTTATATTCTCTAATGTAATAACCAAACCTCTTAAGTCTATGAACAATGTGGCAATTAAGATGAGCAATTTTGATTTTAGCGAATCCTGCAATGAGAGGAGAAGAGATGAGATTGGAAGCCTTGCAAAATCTTTAAATTTATTATCTTCTAATTTGCAGATATCGCTTAAAAAATTAAATGAAACAAATAAAGTGCTTCAAAATGATATCGACAAAGAAAGAAAGCTTGAGAAGATAAGGAAGGATTTTGTTGCAGCTGTTAGCCATGATTTAAAAACCCCTGTAAGCGTCATACAAGGTTATGCTGAAGGTATTAAGGATAAGATATTTGATGAAGAGGAAACTGATTATTATCTAGATATTATAATAGATGAAACAAATAAGATGAATACCTTAATAAAGGACATGCTTGATCTTTCAGCTCTTGAAGGTGGTAATATAACCATAAAGAAGCAGGTTTACAATATATCTGAACAGGTAAAAAAGGTAGTGGAATTGCTCACACCTATGGCTAAGGAGAGAGATATTAAAATCTTAACTAATGCGTTTTTTGGTGAATATGTAAATGCTGATTATAATAGAATAGAACAGGTGCTTTATAATCTTGTGACAAATGCCATAAAATATGCATATGAACATAGCGTTATAACTGTAAATGTAGGAAAAGATGAAAATTATGTAACTGTTGAAATTCAAAATGAAGGGGAACATATTTCAAAGGAAGATTTTGAAAAAGTTTGGACAAAGTTTTATAAGATCGATAAATCAAGAAACAGAAATGGTGGAGGAACAGGATTAGGCCTTGCAATCTCAAAGAATATAATTCAATTGCATAATGGACAAATAGGAGGTTATAATGCTGTTAATTCTGTGGTATTTTATTTTAAGCTGAAGAAAGAAAAAAGTCTATAATTTTTTTAAGAGGTGGGTTATATGAAGATCAAAGAAACAGTTTTATATTTTAAAAAAGAATTTACAGAAAATGATATCTCTGCCTTGGGTTCACAAGTAGCATACAGCCTTATAATTGCTATATTTCCTTTTCTTATATTTCTTATAACGCTCTTAAGCTTTACAAATTTAATAGATGTAAATTTGCTCCTTCAGAATATTAAGGAAGTTTTACCTGAGGAAGCTTATGACATTGTAGGAAAAACCATAAATGAAGTTTTTACCGTTAGAAATACTGGTCTTTTGTCTGTGAGTATTTTAGGTTCCATATGGTCTGCTTCTAATGGAATAAAAGCTATAGTTAAGAGTATTAACAAAGCTTATGAAGTTAAAGAGACTAGAAATTTTATTAAGCTGATATTGGTAGCTATTGCAGGGGTTTTTATGTTAGCAACTATCATAATGGTGCTTCTTGCCCTCATAGTGTTTGGTGATGTAATAATAAATTTTCTACATTATACATTTCACTTTCCAGAGATTTTAATAAAAGTTCTTGAAATAATAAGACCACTTTTTACTATAGCAATGCTGACCTTGGGATTTTCTGTTATGTATACATTTTTGCCAAATAAAAAGGTCAATTGGAAGCATACCCTTATAGGATCGTTTATAACCACCCTTATGCTGCTTATAATATCTGTTGCGTTTTCATTTTATGTTAATAATTTTTCAAATTACTCTAAGGTTTATGGCAGCATTGGAGGAATCATAATTTTATTAACTTGGTTATTCCTAGCGTCAATTGCTATAATAGTTGGCGGTGAAGTAAACGCTTATGTCATGAAGGTAAGCGAAGTAAAAAGTGAAGTAAAGTAAAATAGGGCTGATTTGCAGCTCTATTTTTATCTATACTTTTTTGTATTTGTACAATGGATGATCTAGCCCTGTTGGTTTAAAATATTCGTAGCGCATAAATTCAAACCCTAATTTTATAAGCAAGTTTTTTGAAGGTTTATTTTCTGGGTGATGCCCTGCAAATAAATCATTTGCTTTTATTTCTGAAAAAGCATATTTTATTACTTCTTCCGCAGCTTCTTTAGCAAAACCCATTCCCCAAAATTCTGGTTTGATATAAAAGCCCATTTCATAGGATTTATTGTGAGCTTTATAAGGGCGCATTCCACAGGCTCCTAAGAATTCTTCAGTTTTTATGTTAAAGATAGGCCAGTACTCTACACCATATAGAATATCATTTTCTATCTCTTTTTTTATTCTATTTTCTATGTCAGATAGACTCATCTTTCCATTTAAAAATATAAACTGTGTAACACGCTCATCATCAAAGAGAGATATAGCAAGAGGAAGATCATTTTCACTCCATTTTGAAAAACCTATTCTTTTTGTTTTTAAAAAGTATTTTCGCATATCTATCACCAATAATATGATATCACAAAAAATAAGTTAAAATAATATAAGTTTAATTTATATAAATTTTTTAATTTATTTTAAATTAATAAAAGATATAATATATCTTTATAAATATTTTTTGGTTTTAAGTAATATAATATAATATAATTTATTGTAAAAATTGTATCCAGATTTTACATGTTTTAATACTATAGAGTATAAATTTAAAAATAACTGGAGGGAATATCTTTGGAGCAATATATTATAACCATGAATTTTAAGAATGTTGACAACGAGAAATTGGAACTGAAGTTTAATGATATAAAAACTGATATAACTAGGGAAGAATTAGAAGCTTTTGCAAATAAGATCTTAGAAAAGAATGCAGTTAAGTATAAAGGAAAACATCTTGTTGAATATGTTAATTCAAAGCTTGAGAAAATAACTACAGAAATTATATAAAATAAAGCTTTCATTTGGAGAAATCCTTATGAAAGCTTTTTTTATAGCATTTTTTTCAAATCTTTAGAATATAAATATAGGAATATAAAAAAATAAGAGGAGAGATTATATGGAACTTTCAAATTTTTTTGCATCTTTAGGACTTCAAGTTGAAACTAATACTGGAACAAATTTCGAACCTAAAAAGAG